>CAZPFH010000012.1:2654-15082 GCA_964585825.1 uncultured Candidatus Peribacteria bacterium | reverse complement strand
ATTCTCTCTTGCAAATCGTATCATCTCTATCTTACCTTCAACACCCCTATCACCAAACCCTCCTGGAACAATAATTCCTTTACAATCTGATAGGGCTTC
Source organism: uncultured Candidatus Peribacteria bacterium (assembly GCA_964585825.1). Classification (GTDB taxonomy): domain Bacteria; phylum Patescibacteriota; class Gracilibacteria; order UBA1369; family PNNO01; genus PNNO01. The sequence goes on along the minus strand of CAZPFH010000012.1, from coordinate 14,983 downwards.
TTCAGGGGAAACATTTTTTGATTCGATGTCTGTTGTTTCAATCCATTTTAGATTAATCTTTGTGTTGAAATGTGCGCCACAATGATTCAATGCCTCAATTATGCTTGCATATGAATCTTCCAATGCTGTATATTTTCCGCATATAGCAACATTCATCTCTTTCTGCGGATTCTTTATCTTTTCAACAAGACTTGCCCATTCAGACATATCATTCTTTTCAACCTTGAACTTCTTGCCGACAATTTCAAGCATATTTTCTTTCTTAAAAACTAGAGGAATTTCATAGATGCTTTCGATATCACTGCCTCCGATTATCTGCTCCACTTCAAGGTCAGCCATTGTTGCTATTTTCTTTTTTAGACTATCAGAAAGTATCTCTTTGCTTCTTGCTATTACAATATCCGGATTTATCCCGAGATTTCTTTATAATAGCGATCTTTTAATGTCATTTCTTTAGCCACGTTGTATAACGTTAGAGATTATTTTTTAGTAGATGATTTATCAAGTGTTTCGTTGCATTTCTTACAAATTCTTTGTTTTTTGCCCGATTCCAATTTTTTATATCCAACTCGTGTTGCTTTTTTACAGTGCGGACATACTACCATTACATTTGATGCGGGGATAGCTCCTTCAAATTGAATTTTACTTCCCGGCTCCGTTTGTGTCTTTCGGATATGTTTTGTTCTCATATTTACTTTTTCAACAACCACTTTGTTCGATTTTTGTAGAACACGAGTAACTTTTCCGGTTTTATTACGGTCTTTTCCTGCTATAACGAGCACATTGTCATTCATTTTTACTTTCATTGGTCTGGGTAGTTTAAGGTTCGTTAGATTACTTCTGGTGCAAGAGAAATAATTTTTTGAAATCCTTTGTCTCGGAGTTCTCTTGCAACGGGACCGAATACACGAGTTCCTTTTGGTTGAGAATCTTTATTGATAATTACAACAGCATTCTCATCAAAACGAATATATGAACCGTCCTTTCGCCCAATTTCTTTTTTTGAGCGCACAATAACAGCTTTTTCCACCGATTTCTTTTTCACTATTCCTTTTGGGGCGGCTTCTTTTACCGAAACTACAATAACATCACCTATAGATGCATATCTTCTCTTTGATCCACCAAGTACCTTTATGCATTCAACAAGTTTGGCTCCGGTATTATCTGCTACATGTAAACGTGTTTCTGGTTGTATCATGATGAATATTTAAGCGTTAGTTTCTTTAGTTGTTTTCTCATTTGCTTTCTCCTCTTTTGGCATTTCAACTGTCCACTTTTTTAATTTGCTTAAAGGAGTTGTTTCATAGATGGTTACTTTATCCCCGATTTCATATTCGTTATTCGGATTATGTGCAAAATATTTTTTTGAGATACGGTATCGTTTTTTATACTTTGGATGATTCTTATAACGATTTGCTGTTACAACAAGTGTTTTGTCCATTTTTTTACTCGTCACTATACCGGTTATTTTTCTCATTTTATGCTATAGGTTAGGGGAGTATTGGTATTATTTCTCAGAATTGCTTAATTCTTTTTGAGCGTCGAATTTTTTTGACTCTTCTGATGTCAATTGATTTTTAACGGTAAGTATTTGCGCGCGATATTTTTTTAATTGACCAATTTGATGATGAGCTTTTGAAGCTCCCGTGGTTACTTCGAATTTAATTTTAAATAAATCTCGTGTTGCTTTATCAAACTCTTGTTCAAGTTCTTTAATGGTCATTTTTTTAAGTTCTGCTAGAGTGTTCATGATAATTTCTTATAAATGAGTTATACAGATTTTCTATTGATGAATTTACATTTTACCGGCAACTTATGTGCTGCTCTTCTTAGGGCTTCACGTGCGATTTCTTCGGTCACACCATCCATTTCAAAAATAATTTTTCCCGGCTTAATGCTTGCAACATAACGATCTACTGCTCCTTTACCTGAGCCCATTGGCGTTTCCGCTCCTTTTTGAGTAATAGGTTTGTGAGGATATATTCGAATCCATATTTTTCCTCCACGTTTACAATAGTGTGTAATAGCACGTCGGGCTGCCTCAATTTGCCGTGAGTTTATTTCGCCCGCATCGAGTGATTTAATGGCGTACTCTCCAAAACTCAAGGTGCTTCCACGATACGCTTTGCCTTTAAGGGCGCTACGTCCACGGAATACTTTTCTATATTTTTGCTTCTTTGGTGCGAGCATAGGTGTTATTTCTTAGTAGATTTTTTAGTGGTAGCTTTTTTTGCTTTTTTTGATGATGTTTTCTCTGTAGTCGATTTCTTTGCCGAACTTTTCTTACTTGTTGTTTTTTTCCGCTTATCGTCTTTCTTTTTTTTCATATTATCTTCAGCTTCTCCTACAAGAGGTGCATCTGTCATCTGGACCTCCAAATCTTCTTTAAAGACATCTCCTTTGTAAATCCATACTTTGACACCGATAACACCGTAGGTGGTGTTTGCCGGCAGGTAATCGTAATCAATATCCGCTCTAAAAGTATGTAATGGAATTTTACCTTTACTGAAGAATTCACTTCGAGCGATTTCAACCCCATTAAGTCTTCCAGCTACACGAATCTTCACTCCTTGTGCACCTGCCTCAAGCGATCTGTCAATTGCCATTTTTGATGCCCTTCTATACGAAATTCTTCTTTCGATCTGTTTTACGATTGATTCGGCAACCAAATGTGCATCAAGGTTAGGCTGCTTAATTTCAACAATATTAACACTGAATTTTTGATCAAATTTTCGTTCCAAGTATTCACGAAGTTTCTCGATAGTTTCACCTCCGCGACCAATAATGAGACCCGGTTTTCCACTATGAATATTAATGGTTACAGCATTTGCAGTTCGTAATATTTCAATCTTTGAAACACTCGCATCTTTTAGTTTTTCACGAATTGCTTCTTCGATATCAAAATCTTGATGGAGCATTTTCCCATATTTTTTCTTGTTGGCATACCACTTTGAATCCCATAAGCGATTAATTCCTATTCGTAAGCTAACTGGATTAACTTTTTGTCCCATAAATGCGTGAATTTATAATTATAGTAATTAGGTGGTTTTTTTATCAGTTTCTTTTGTTTTCACTTCTTCTTCTTTTTTCACTTCTTCTCCTTCTTCAAGGCCGAGTGTTACTGTGATGTGCGCATTTCTCTTTAAAATAGGATGCACGCGACCTCGTGACACAGGTACGCTTCTTTTAAACGTAGGTCCTTCGGTTACAATAATTTCTTTAATAACAAGCGAATCTTTCTTTTGCTTAAAATTGTTTTCAGCATTTGCCATGGCACTGTGAAGCACTTTATACAATAATTTCGCTCCTTTTTTCGGTGTGAATTTCAGTATGTTTAACGCTTCTTGTGCATTTTTCTTCCGAACAAGTCCTGCAATCAGGTTTGCTTTTTTCGGCGAGATCCGTATGTTTCGTGCAATTGCTTTCACGGGAATTTAATGGTTAATATTATCCTTGTGTCTTGGCCAATTTACCTCCATGACCTTTGAATTTTCTTGTTGGAGAGAATTCTCCGAATTTATGTCCAACCATATTTTCGTTAACGAATACGGGAATATGTTGCTTCCCGTTGTGAACACCGAAAGTGTGTCCTACGAAATCGGGAGCAATGGTTGAACCTCTAGACCATGTCTTAATGATCTTCTTTTTTCCACTACTATTCATTTTCTCAACTTTTTTGATGAGTCTTTGGTCTACGTATGGTCCTTTTTTACTACTTCGTCCCATAATTTAATAAAGTTATTAATTATTTTCGATGTCGTGATTTCACAATAAGACGATCACTATATTTCCTTTTTCGTGTCTTGTAACCGAGCGCGGGCATTCCCCATGGTGTTTTAGGATGTTTCAAACCTATAGGTTGATTTCCTTCTCCACCACCATGTGGGTGATCGCACGGGTTCATAACCTTACCTCTTACCTGTGGTCTTTTACCCATATTTCTTTTTCGTCCCGCTTTTCCAATTACTATATTAATATGATCTATATTGCTCACCATTCCCGATGAAGCATAGCACTCTTTATCAATTAATCTTATTTCTCCGGATGGGAGTTGAATCTGTGTATATTTATCGTCCTCTTGCGAAATTACTTTTGCACTTGCTCCGGCTGAACGGATCATTTGTCCGCCTTTCCCCTTTGTAAGCTCTATGTTGTAAACAGTAAAGCCAATAGGGAAATTTTTAAGAAGCATTCTATTTCCCGGTTTTAACTTTGTTTTTTCCGCAAGTATCACCGGGTCTCCAACTTTAATCTTTCGTGGTGCAAGATGGTATCGTTTTTCACCATCCTTATATTGTACCAACATGATATATGCCGTTCGGTACGGATCATATTCAATGCTGGCAACAGAACCCTCAATATTATGCTTATCAGCTCTGTTGAAATCAACAATACGGTAAAGCTTTTTATGACCTCCACCTCGATGCCGAATAGTAAGTCTTCCTTGATTATTGCGTCCCGAACGCTTATTCAGACGCACAGTCAAGGATTTTTCAGGCTTACTTTTCGTTACCTCTTCAAAGGTGTAACCAGTCATGCCTCTTCTTCCGGGTGTTGTCGGTTTATAATTTTTAATAGCCATTATTACTTCTTAGATTTTTTAAAGTCTTTAAATTTGGTGATATCGATAGTTTTTCCGTCTTTGATACTTACGGTAGCTTTTTTCCCGCGTTTCCTTTTTTGATACATGTGTTTTCCTCTTGCAAGCCGACTTTTCGGCTGAATGTATGTAATTGTTACTTTTTCGGTATCAACACCGTATAGTGACTTGATTGCATGTTTTACATCAATCTTTGTCGCATCGTTTCTGATTTTAAACACATATTTGCCTTTATCCGAAAACATGGTGCTTTTTTCTGTCGTAATTGGTTCTATGATAGTGTGAAAATCTTTCATTGTGCGTTAAGCTTTAGATGTCGATAAAAATACTTCTTCCATTTTAGGAAGCGAATCTTTCAAAAACAATACAGTTTTGTACTTTTGTAAATCAGCGATATTGAGATAGTTAACAATAACCGTTTTTGCATTTGCAAGATTAGCTGTCGACTTTTGAATAACCTGATTTTTTTCCGGAATAACAATAAGTACATTTCGATCAATCTTAATTTTGTCGAGTAATTGCGCGAATTTCTTTGTTTTAATGTCGTCTTCATACTTCTCAAGAGCAGATATGTTTCCGTTTTTCGCTTTTACCGAAAGTGCAGAGAATAACGCTTTTCTTCGCTGCTTTTTAGGCATTGCAACCGCGTAGTTTCGTACATTTCTCGGTCCGAATTTGACGCTTCCTCCTCGGAAATGAGGATTTCTTCGCGACCCTTGTCTCGCACTGCCTGTTCCCTTCTGCCGATATGGTTTTCGTCCACCGCCGCGCATTTCACTTCTTGTCTTTGTGTGCGCAATGGCGACTCTTCCATTAGCTTGTTGCCTAACAAGCGCTTGATGAATAAGGTCTTCGTTATACGGAACTTCAAAAATTACTTTGTTAAGTTCTACTTGTCCGTTTTTCTCTCCTGTTTGTGTGTAAAGATCTACTTTCATGCGTGTGCTTTGATAAAGATTAATCCTTTATTTGGACCCGGAAGAGGTCCTTTAAGTCCTATAATATTGTTTTTGTTGTCGAGATAGGCGATTTCGATTCCTTTGAGTGTAACTTTTTGCGCCCCCATGTGTCCAGGCATCTTTTTCCCTCTCGCTACTCGTCCCGGTTTTGCACATGCGCCAATAGAACCTGGTTCTCGGTGATGGTGTGATCCATGAGTTTCAGGTCCTCGTCCAAAGTTATGTCGTTTGATAACGCCCTGAAAGCCTTTTCCTTTTGAAGTGCCGGTTACAACAACCTTTTTTACTTCATTGAAGTCTTTCAAAGAGATATTATCTCCCTTTTTAAACTCTTGACCTTCGCCTAGCTTCACTTCCCGCTGGAAACGAAACTTCTTAGTCTTCTTAGGCTTTTTTAATGCAGAAAAGCCAAGGACTACCGCCGGATATCCGTCCTTTTCCGTTGTTTTTACCTGTGTTACCTCATTTGGTTCACATTGTACAACGGTAACGGGGATCACACGACCATCGTCTTGAATGACGCGAGTCATACCTAATTTTTTTCCTAGTATTCCAATCATGTTTTATAAGCGGTTAATATGGTCTAAAGATCTTACTGTTGAAATCCTTTTGCCAAGGAGCCCTTAGACCTCTTTGTGTAACGTAAAAAACACGTTGCCAGCAGAGTATAAGCAACGTGCTTTTATAAGTCAAGCACTTTTTTGTTTTATATTAGCTTTATAGTTAAGCTGTTTTCTCAGGTTTTTTATATTGCAATATGCTTGCCAATAATTTTTTTCTTCTTTGTTCAGCTTTTATGACTTTTGCGGTTTTTTCGACATCATTGGTTTCCGCCTTTACTTCATTGATACCCGCCCTTATTTGAATACCGGTTCCTGCTAGAATTTTCTTGAATTTTGGCAGTAATTTTTTAATAACCGCTTGTCGATTGTTTTTTGTTGATCCGGTTCCAGCATCAATACTTTGTATTGAATGAGAATTAATTACTTTTGTAATAGTGTCTGTTATATTTTTTTGAAATCTTTCTACTAGTTTTTTCATTTTATTTAAATCTTCTTTAGATGTGCTCGCATCTTCTACGGCTTTTTGCATGAATTGTTTAAGCTGTCCTCTCAAATTTCCGTTTTTTCGCGGATTAAAAAAATTCATAATTGATTGCGCCTGTTTTTTAATGTCACTTTTCGACAGTTTATAATTGTTCTCTTTTGCGTATTGCTTAATCCATCGTGAAAGCGTTTTTGCTTTTTGTCTGCCGCTACTGTTAATAAACGCAATAAGACGATTAGGATTAACTGTAACCTCATCCCTACTTTCGCTTACTTTGAATAGCTTTTTAGCAAATTTATAGCTCAGCTCTTTTGTTTCGGGCATTTCTGCCGCTGTTTTCATTTTTTCATGTCCTCCCGATGCTTCGGGGCCGCTCATAAACACCAAACGGTTTTCTGTAAATAATTTTTTCATTTTTATTTTTGTTAAAATACATTAGTATATTGTACCAGAAATGCTGTCTACTAACAACATCCTTAGGGCTTATGCGTATTTTAACAAAGAAAAATTTCACTATTTTACTTGCAGCCCTATTGTTGTTTTTTGGAATTAACGCTTTGCTGCTTATTTCTATGCATAGTTTTAGTGCGGAGCGTATATATAGCTATGAAGATATCGAGAGCGTACCTTCAAAGCCGGTAGCTATCGTATTTGGTGCATCGGTCAATCCAAACACACAACTTCCGAGTGATATTCTTCGCGACCGTATTGTTACCGCTATTGATCTTTATAATAAGGGAAAAGTGGAAAAAATAATTATGTCGGGAGATAACAGAGTTACGCATTACAATGAGCCTATTGTTATGCAGCGTTATGCAGAGCTTCTTTCGGTGCCGGAGGAGGATGTGGTGATGGACTTTGCAGGACGAAGAACATACGACACGTGTTATCGAGCAAAAGAGATTTTTCAGATAGATCGGGCCATTTTAGTTACGCAGGAGTATCACTTGTATAGGGCTCTGTATACGTGCAATGCTTTAGGGGTTAGCAGTATTGGCGTGTCGGCAAGCAGGCAGCAGTATGTTAATCAATCGTATTACAATATACGAGAAATACCCGCCACACTTCTTGCATGGTGGCAGGTACACATTAGTCGTCCGAAACCTATTCTTGGTGAAAAAGAAGAGGTTTTTGAAGATTAGGGTCTTTACGAGTTTACGAGCATCTTAATTTCGATATCCACACCGGCCGGCAAGCTTAGGTTGGAAAGAGATTCTATTGTCTTTGGTGTGCTTTCGGAAATATCAATAAGTCTTTTGTGTGTTCGGATTTCAAATTGCTCGCGTGAAGTTTTGTGAACGAAAGTTGATTTGTTCACTGTATATTTTTCAGTTTTTGTTGGTAATGGAATGGGCCCATTAATGATTGCTCCCGTTCGGATAGCTGTATCGATGATGAGCTTTGCACTGTCATCAATAATTTTGTGATCATACGCTCGCAGTTTGATTCGGATTTTTTGCTTGTTAGCCATTTTATAGGTGGTTAGATAAAATACCGAGAGTGCAACTCCCGGCTTCATTTGCTTGAGAATGATAATAGAAATGCTTCCGGGTTTTTCCGCCTGCCGCATAATAAGTGGATGGCGAAGTGCTTCTTAAAATCAAGAAGCAACTATTTGTTGCTTCACTATTGTAGGGAAAATATTATTGAAGTCAAGGAATAAAAAAAGCCCCACCCATGCGGGCGAGGCTTTCGACTAGGACTATATCCAATTATTCTGTAATCTTCGATACAACCCCTGCTCCAACGGTTCGTCCTCCTTCACGGATCGCAAATCGTTGTCCTTCATCAAGGGCTATAGGTGTTCCAAGTTCAACCTTCATCTTTACGTTATCTCCGGGCATCACCATTTCTACATCAGCAGGAAGTTCGATTGAACCGGTTACGTCTGTTGTTCGAATATAAAATTGTGGTTTGTATCCTTTAAAGAACGGAGTATGTCTACCACCTTCTTCTTTTGTAAGGATATATACTTCAGCATCGAATTTTGTGTGTGGCTTGATTGTTCCAGGTTTTGCAAGAACTTGTCCACGTTCGATTTCTTCACGTTCGATACCACGAAGCAGTACACCAACATTATCACCTGCACGTCCTTCATCAAGAAGTTTCTTAAACATTTCCACACCCGTAACAACTACTTTTCGCGTATCTTTAACACCAACAATTTCCACTTCGTCATTTACTTTCACGATACCTGTTTCAATTCTACCTGTAGCAACAGTTCCACGACCTTTAATTGAAAATACATCTTCAACCGGCATTAGGAAATCTTTGTCGATTTCACGTTTTGGCTCAGGAATGTATTCATCAAGAGTCTTTAATAATTCTATGATAGGTTCCGCATCTGCACCTGTTGGATCTTCAAGAGCTTTAAGCGCAGATCCTTTAATTATAGGCACTTCTTCTCCCGGATATTCATATTTTGTAAGAAGTTCACGTACTTCCATTTCAGCCAATTCCGCAACTTCAGGATCAGCTTGATCCATTTTATTTAGGAAAACAACTATATAAGGTACGTTTACCTGATGTGCAAGAAGGATATGCTCACGTGTTTGCGGCATAGGCCCGTCCGCAGCAGATACTACCAAGATAGCGCCATCCATTTGAGCTGCACCGGTAATCATGTTTTTAACGTAGTCGGCATGTCCCGGACAGTCTACGTGCGCGTAGTGTCTTTTATCTGTTTGATATTCTTGGTGTGATGTTGCGATCGTAATTCCTCGTTCTTTTTCTTCAGGAGCATTATCAATTTGGTCAAATGCGACCGCCTTGTTGCTATCTGCGTTTTGTGCCGCAGAAACTGCAGTAATTGCAGCTGTTAATGTTGTTTTACCATGGTCTACGTGCCCGATGGTTCCCACATTAACGTGAGGCTTTGAACGATCAAATTTTTCTTGTTCAGCCATACGATTTGGTTATTAAGTATAATTTATATTGTGTGGGGGTGTTACCCCAAACGCTAACAGATAGTATCGAAATTGACTTTTAAATGCAAGCTGTTTTTCCCGTTTTTTTATTTATGCTCGTTTTGTTCCGCCACGCTCGGCGACTACTTTCTCTTCAACATTTTTTGGTACTTTGGCATAATGACCAAATTCCATCGTTGATGTAGCACGACCCTGCGTCATAGAACGGAGATCTGTTGTGTAACCGAACATTTCCGATAACGGAACTTCAGATTTTATAAATTTCGCTTTTCCGCGATCTCCACTCTCACTTATTTGTCCTCGACGTGAGCTTAAATTTCCCATGACATCTCCAAAATAATCTTCCGGAGTAACCACTTCAACTTTCATGATCGGCTCAAGGAGTACCGGATTTGCTTTTTTTGCAGCATTTTGGAAACAAATAGATCCGGCTATCTTAAATGCCATTTCGGAAGAGTCAACATCATGGTATGAACCGTCATACAGTTCAGCTTTAATATCAACCATAGGATAGCCGGCTATGACACCTCGTGACATTGCTTCTTCCACACCTTTATTAACAGGTTGAATATATTCTTTTGGGATTTTACCTCCCACGATGCTATCGACAAATTCATATCCTTCACCGTGTTCTTGTGGAGAAAATCGCATAACAACATGACCATATTGTCCGCGTCCACCTGATTGCTTTGCATATTTTTCTTCCATTTCCACTTCTTTTTGGATTGTTTCACGATATGCAACTTGCGGTTTACCGATATTTGCTTCCACTTTGAATTCTCGTTTTAGTCGGTCAACGATAATTTCCAAATGAAGCTCTCCCATACCCGAGATAATTGTTTGTGCAGTTTCTTCATCGGTATATGTTTGGAATGTTGGATCTTCTTCTGCAAGTTTTTGAAGAGCAATCCCCATTTTTTCTTGATCCGCCTTTGTTTTCGGTTCGATTGCAATGGAAATAACCGGAGTAGGAAATTCGATCGATTCCAAAATGACAGGATGCCCCTCTTCACAAAGAGTATTTCCGGTCATGGTGTTTTTTAAACCGACTGTAGCTGCGATATCACCAGCTTTTACTTCTTTAATCTCTTCGCGGCTGTTTGCGTGCATCTGCAAGATACGACCTATACGTTCTTTTTGTCCTGTTGTTGAATTGTATACATAGCTTCCGGCAGAAAGTTTTCCGCTGTAAACACGGAAGAAACATAATTTACCCACATATGGATCGGTTGCAATCTTAAAAGCCAATGCCGCAAACGGTTTGTTTTCATTCGCTTCTCGTACCTCTTCCGCTTCGGTTTTCGGATTGGTCCCCTTTATCGGTGGAATGTCGAGAGGAGAAGGTAGATAGGCCTGTACAGCGTCAAGCATAAGTTGCACGCCTTTATTTTGCAGTGCGGTTCCGCATAACACCGGATAGATTTCATTATTAACCGTGCCTTTTCTAATTGCTCTTTTTATGTCGTCAATACTATATTCTTTTCCTTCAAGATATTTTTCCATAAGATCGTCATCGCATTCAGCAGCTCGTTCTATAAGAATATTTCTGTATTCTTCAACTTTACCTTTAAGATCTTCCGGAATTTCTATTTCTTCAACTTTTTCTCCGTATTGTCCTTCAAATTTATATGCTTTTTGTTCAACAAGATCGATTATGCCCGAGAAAGTGCTTTCTGCACCGATAGGAAGCTGTATTGCCACGGCTTTATCACTAAGTCTTTCATGAACAGACCCTAAACTCATATAAAAGTCCGCTCCCATCTTGTCCATTTTATTTACAAAAGCCATACGAGGCACATTGTATTTGTCAGCTTGTCGCCAAACCGTTTCAGATTGAGGCTCTACTCCTTGCGAGGCGTCAAAAACGATAACACCCCCGTCAAGTACTCGAAGTGATCTTTCAACTTCGGCTGTAAAGTCTACGTGGCCCGGCGTGTCAATAATGTTAATTCTTACATCTTTCCAAAAACATGTAGTTGCAGCCGAGGTTATAGTAATACCACGTTCTTTTTCTTGCTCCATCCAGTCCATATCAGCGGCACCTTCATGTGTTTCGCCAATTTTATGTTTCTTCCCGGTATAGAAAAGAATACGTTCGGTTACTGTTGTTTTCCCCGCATCGATATGGGCAATAATACCAATATTACGGAGTTTTTTGAGATCGTCAGTCATGAGTATGAGTTAATTTATCAATAAAAATGAGCGGATCACGTGGTGGCGATCGCCAGAGGTATTATAGGAATTTACTAAGGAAAGTCAATGGATACTCGTTTTAATGTTGACAGGAGATGTTTTTGAAGCGTCCACTTTTGGATTTTTTAATACGTCAACTGTCTTTTGTAATTTTGGGACAGTGGTATACTTATACAAAGTGAAAAAAACTTAACCTCATGTACTATGAGTATCAAACGTGCAGGAGCTGTTATTGCGCTTATGGCGCTTACAGTAACAAGCTTTATGCAAGTGTTGCCGGTAAACGCTCAGGATTCCGGCGTTTTTAGCGACATTACCACTTCGTACGATTACTATGAAGCGGTAAACTATCTTCAAAATGAAGAAGTGGTTGAAGGGTATGGTGATGGATCGTATAAACCCGAAAATACTATCAATCGTGCCGAATTCACCAAAATAGTATTACTTGCTTCGGGATACGAACCTGGGGGAAGCGATTGTTTTCCCGATGTAAAAGAACAGTGGTTCGCTCCTTATGTGTGTAAGGCTAAAGATCTCGGTTTAGTGGACGGATATAACGATGGCATGTTTAAGCCGGAGCGGCCGATCAATTTTGTTGAAGCC
>CAZPFH010000012.1:0-2644 GCA_964585825.1 uncultured Candidatus Peribacteria bacterium | reverse complement strand
AAACGGTCTTGAAATTGGATTGAACGAAAATAATCAGAACGAATGGTTCCATAAATATATAAAGGCACTGGAAGATAACGATGCTATCCCGCCAACTGTTGATACGTTTGATCAATACATCAACAGGGGAGAGATGGCGGAAATGATTTGGCGTATTCGAACAAATCAACAAGAACAAACTCAAAACTATGAAGAGCTTAAGGAAATGACAACTGCTCAGCAAATGCATACGATTTCTTCTTGCAACGTTTTAATGGAAAAATTTGAAGATGCGCAGTCTGCTAATGATTATTATTATCGTGATTCGGTTATGCTGGAATCGGGGGATGCATCAATTGAGCCAACTTCTTCCGATACGCAGACTGCTGGAGCTCCAAAGACTGAATCGCAGGCAGCGGAAGAAGGTGATTATTCAACAACAAATGTACAAGTAGAAGGTGTTGATGAGGCAGACATCGTTAAAACAGACGGAGAATATATCTATATTGTAAAAGGGGATACGGTTCGCGTTGTTAAGGCGTATTTGCCGGAGAATATGGTGGAGCTTGATTCTATAGAATTTGACGATGATGATTTTTCTCCGACCGATATGTATGTTGACGGTGATAAGCTGGTTGTTCTTGGTCATTCGTATTATAGTTATCCTTATCCACTTGATAGGACGTCGTCGGCAATGATTTATCCGTACCCATATTATGGTGGAGGAATCTCGAAAGTTTTCATTTTTGATATAAGCGATAAAACAAGTATTGCCGAATTTAGAAGTCTTGAATTTGAAGGGTCATATACTCAATCTCGTAAGGTTGATGACATGGTGTATATGGTCCTTAGTAGGCCCGGCTTTGTTCCTTATAACGACATTATGGATGCCGGGGAGATTTTGCCTCGATATAAAGATACAAATGAAGATGTGGCACAGCCTATAGTGGACTGTACCGATGTAAAATATGTTCCCGCTTTTGAATCTGCCAATTATATGATTGTTGCTGGTATTCCAATAAATGAGGTGAGTGGAGATATTTCCAAAGAAGTCGTACTGGGTTCGGTGGGAAATGTGTATGCATCCAGAGACAATATGTATGTTGCAGCAAATGAATGGAATTGGGATTACAGAACGTCGAGCGAGAAAACGAATGTGTATAAATTCTCACTTGATAAGGAAGATATTGATTTTAAAGGAAAGGGAAATGTACCGGGAAGTATTTTGAATCAATTTTCGATGGATGAAAGTGGTGATTATTTTAGGATAGCAACAACAAAGGGAAATTCATGGGATAATACGTCAACTAACAATGTGTATGTTCTTGATGAAGACATGGAGATGACCGGAAAGCTTGAAGATATTGCACCCGGTGAATCTATTTACTCAACAAGATTTATGGGAGACCGTTTGTATATGGTGACTTTTAAAAAGATTGATCCGTTCTTTGTAATTGACATGGCTGATCCTAAAGGACCAAAAATTCTTGGTAAATTGAAGATCCCAGGATATAGCGATTATCTTCATCCGTATGATGAAAATCATATTATTGGATTTGGGAAAGACACCGTTAATGCAACCGAATCGGAAGAATTGGATTGGAATCAAGATTTTGTATGGTATCAGGGACTTAAAGTTGCAATGTTTGACGTGACAGATGTTACCGCTCCAAAGCAAATGTTTTATGAAATTATTGGAGACAGGGGGACTGATAGTGAACTGCTTAGGGATCACAAAGCGCTATTGTTTGATAAAGAGAAAAACTTGTTTGCATTTCCGGTAACCTTGGCAGAGATTTCCGATGAGGTTAAAAATGATCCGGATGCTTCGGGAAGTGAATATGGTGATATTGTTTTCCAGGGTGCATATGTTTATGGCATTGATTTGGAAAACGGGTTTGATTTAAAGGCGCGCATATCTCATTATAATGAAACGGAAGTTGCGGATAAATCGGGATATTATTGGTATGGAGACAAAGATATTGAAAGAATACTGTATATTGGGAATTTCCTATATACGGTTTCAAAAGGCATGGTAAAAGCAAACGATATGACAGATGACTTTGTTGACGTTAACGAGGTTGAAGTAGGAGGAACGGATGATGAATATTATTACATTATGGAATAATATTTTGCGAATTATAATGAAAAAGCCCCGGATTACTATATGGTTCGGGGCTTTTTTGTAATTGTATTTAAATCTCTTAGTATCTTCCGTAGTGAGCGAAAGCTTTGTTTGCCGCCGCCATTCTGTGTGTATCTTCTCTCTTCTTAATAGCTGATCCTTGTCCTTCGGCCGCTTGCATAATTTCATTGGCAAGTTTACGAGCCATATCGCCATCTCCTGATCGTGCCGCCGCCAAAAGCCATCGGAACGCAAGCGTGATTTGCCTGTTCGCATTCACTTCTTTTGGTATTTGATACACGGCTCCACCGATTCTTTTCGGCTTAACCTCCATTTGCGGCTTTATATTATCAAGTGCTTTGTTGAAAATTTTAGTCGGATCTTCTTTCGTTTTTTCTCCGATAATTTTCATGCTGTCATTAAATATCGTGCGAGCGACGGTCTTTTTACCGTCAACCATGATATAATTAATGAATTTTTCGTAAAGAGGATTAGAATCTTTTGGTGTAAAATGTGCTCTTTTTTGCATTATTATAAATG
>CAZPFH010000011.1:7442-15335 GCA_964585825.1 uncultured Candidatus Peribacteria bacterium | reverse complement strand
TCTTCCAACGGCATCTATTTCATCAATAAATACAATTGCGGGAGCGTTTCTTTTTGCTTTTTTAAACAAATCTCGTACACGGCTGGCACCAACACCAACAAACATTTCCACAAATTCCGATCCGGAAATATTGAAAAACGGCACATTCGCTTCTCCTGCAACGGCGCGGGCAAGCAAAGTTTTACCTGTTCCCGGTCCGCCGACAAGAATTACACCTTTTGGGATTTTCGCTCCCATTTGTGTGTATTTTGTTGGGCTTTTTAAGAAATCAACAATTTCAATAAGATCTTCTTTTGCCTCTTTTGCACCGGCAACGTCTTTAAATGTTGTACGGTTTTTTTCCTTGTCGTGCAGTCGTGCTTTACTTTTTCCAAACGACATTGCCTGGTTGTTGCTGCTTTGTGCTTGTCTCATCATAAATACAAAAAAACCGATAATAAGCAAGAACGGAACAATGCTCAAAAGCAGGTTGTACCATAGTTCTTCTCCTTCGGTTGAAACAATTTCAGTATCTATATTATTAACTATATCTCTTGGTACGTCTTGCAATATTTCACGAAGTGTTTGCCCTTTTTCTTTATAGGTGAATTCTTTTGTATCATCCACGAGTGTTATATCTATGCGTTCGTTTTTTACTTCGAGCTTTTTCACTTCTTCGTTTCGCACTTGTTCGATGAAGGTATTCATCGTCACTTTTTCGGCACCGCCGTCACCGGGATTGAATATAATAACAACCGCGGTAATGATCAGTGCAAAAACAATAAGATAAAAAAAACTGTTCTTTGGTTTTTTCGGTGGCATTTTAAGTTTAGGATCCATGACAAATAAGTGTGTTAGGCAAAGTATCTACAGTTTACTTTATTTTTCATTGTTTTCAAGGGAAGGTGTAAAGCAAAGCTTGATGACTTTTTCGGTCTTATCGGTGACTTTATGATGATCTGAAATAGCTTGATTGCCAATTGCGAGAACAGAATCGTTTTTATCAACAATTAAAGGAATGTTATTGCGGTTTCGTGAAGATATTTTATTGTTGACGAAATAATCCTGCAGTTTTTGTGATCCCTTCATACCTATATTGGTAAAACGGTCTCCTTCTTTTCGTGATCGCACATAAAGAGGTAAGTGACATGTTTCATAATCAAGATATACGTCACGTGACATATCACGAGGAATATTTTCTTGTATTGAAGCTTCAATATGTCCGTGCGAGTAATCTGTTTTTCCGGGGATCGATAATGAAATTTTCGGTATGATTTTTTGCTTTTGCTTACGAGGGTGGATGTAAAATTGATTTGCATCTACGGAAAGAAGTGTGCTTGGACCAAAGGGGATGGAGTTACCGGTTTTTTCTTCATTAATAGATTTTTGCGCGCGCTGTAAGGTTGCGTGTGATACGGGTTCGGTATAACCATATTGACCATGATACCGATTATATAATTCTTGAAGGATTATGTTTTGCAAAAAAGGATGCTGATTGTTAAAAGCTTCCAACGGCATCGCATTTTTTTTGTTGATATTTTGATCAATAATAATTTGCGCTGTATTTTCCAGATAAGATTGATTTTGTGAAAGAATGTTCCAGTTGCGCAAAAAAACATCATTTAATGCCGGCTGGATAGATCTAAGTTGTGGAATAATATTTTTACGTATATTGTTTCTTAGATATCTTTCATCTTCATTTGTCTTATCAATACAAAACGAAATATTGTTCTTTTTAAGGTAATTAAGGATTTCTTTTTTTGGCACATCAAGTAATGGACGGAAAATATCTCCGGACATTATTTGCATGCCTTGCAATCCTTTTATTCCGCTTCCTCGCAAAAAATGTATAAGAAAAGTTTCAAGATTGTCGTCGAGATGGTGTCCCGTAACAATACGCCATGCCCTGTGACGTTGTTTAACGGCTCTTAAGAACTCATATCGGTGACGTCTGGCATTATCTTCAATGTTGCCATGTAACGCGCCGATATCTTTTGTTTCTGTCTCGATGGTCAGATGATGTGTTTTTGCGAATTTCTTACAAAATAACGCATCATTGTCGCTTTCTTTCCCCCTCAATTGATGATTGAAATGAGCAAGTGTGATCTTAAACGGGTTTTTATTACGTACTTTCAGTAATTGATTAACCATATAAACGGAATCCGGGCCGCCTGAAAAAGCTGCAACAACGGTTGCTTTTTCGGGAATATTTACCTCAATACGTTTTAAAACATCTGTATTCATTTTTAATTAGGGTTGCTTACGTTAATCATAGCATCAATCGAGTCATCCGGAGCACATTTATTGCGTATTGTTTTTCCGCATACAATGCATTGATGAACGAGTATGTATCCTTTTTTACCCGATTGATCAAGCGATATCGGTTTCATGAGGCCTCCACACTTACTTTTCCTGTCACCGGGAATGTTTTTATCGACATGCTTTGAATAAAGGCAATGACAACAATGGTTTCTGCATCCTCCTTTAAGTGCTTTGTTTTGCTTTCCGCAGCGCTCACATGCAAACGATTCATTGTTCATAATGAAGTTTTTTCGTTGACATGATTTGTTTTCGTCTTGTAAATGGCTCATATAAGGGGATAATTATTGCTTTTTAGCTGGTTTAGTAGTATAATATATAGATTAATAAAATAAAAATAAAAAATAACATTATGGCTTACACGAAAAAATTTCCATTTCTTCTGCTTTTATCATTTATCTTTGTGCTGGGCGTCGGTCTTGCTTATGGATATTACGCTTCTCAAGCACAAGCTGTTGAGAATCAGCTGCAAGGGATTAAGCAGGAGCTTGCGGAAGTAAATAATCAGTTAAGTGATCTTCAACAAAGCGAAGTTGTTTCGGCGGAAAATGCTATTAGAACACTTGACGTTGTTGAGAATGAAGAAGTTCTTTGGTCGGAAGTTCTTGGTGTATTACAAAATATAGCACCAAAAGATAATGCTGCTCTTCGCGCTATGGTTGAATTCACTTCGTACAGTGGTGGCCAAGGGGGAAGGATAAACCTCAATGCACAAACATATCCTTCACGTGATGTACGAAAACTATTAGACGCAGTGGCAAAAACAATCGAAAATTTTAATGATAATCCTGATTTTGAAGAGGTTTTTGTTCCCTCTATAAGCAAAAGCGTATCGGAAGATCAGGAAGCGGCACTTTCATTCATATTGAGCGTTGTTTATCGTCCTTCGTATGAAGAAACCGATTCTTCGGATGAAGAAGGTTCAGTTGCACGACGATAATTACTATTTTTTAACTTACGTCAACTATTATGGCTATAAAACAATCTACAGAGACAACATCTTCGGCCGGGAAAACAATTCTATCGTTGATATTGCTTATCGTCGCTGTTGCCGGCTTATTTCTTTTTGTTTTTCCGAAAAAAGAAGCTTTTGATGAAGCGATTGAGGAAATATCGCAAAAGGAAGCGGAATTAAATAGAACAAAAAATGCATTAAGCAAATTACAATCGGTTGAATCCTCTTTTGAAGGAAGTGAAGTGACTCAAAAAGATGTTCTTATTTCTATTCCCGATTCTCTTCAGCAAGAAAAAATAATAAAAACACTCGCAAAGCATTCGGAAGAAAATGAGGCAACCATTAATTCATTAAGTTTTGGATTAACCAATAACAGAGATGGTGACTTTAGCGTTCTTTCGATAACAACGAATATTTCCGGGACGCATCGTAACATTATAAAATTTTTAGAAGCCCTCGAAGGCGATAGCAGAAAATTCTCTGTTAATACAATGAGTGTCCAAGTTCTTGAAAACGGACTGGAAAATATGAGCCTCAATATAGAAGCATATTATCTTTAGTGTTTAATATTATCTCTTTTATGAATAACGATTACGATAGTCAAAAAAAAGATGCTCAAGCAAGTGATAAGGTTAAATCGCTATTATCGAGTATTGAAAAAAAGCAAAAAAAGAAAGCACCAAAAGTTGTTTATGGTGTTTACGACAACAGTGATTCCTCGTTTTTTACAAAGATTAATGATTTTTTAATAGATCACAGCCGCGTAAGTTTAAAAGAAAAGGCATACTTTTTTCATCTTATGGCAGTGATGATTGATGCCGGAATTCCTATGTTGCAGACCTTGCGAGTACTGGCAAATAAAACGGATAATCCGCGTTTTGCTCGTATTTTAAATACACTTGAGTATTCCGCATCAAGTGGGAAATCTCTTTCAGATTCTATGGCGCGTTTCCCGGATGTATTCACAGATGCCGAGATTGGTGTTATTAGGGCCGGGGAGGCTGCCGGAAATCTTAATAAAATGCTTTTCAGACTTTCCGAGCAAACGGAAAAAAGCCATGCATTGCAAATTAAATTAATTACGGCAGCAACGTACCCTGTTATTGTTTTACTTGTTTTGATCGGGATTGCTGCGGCCATGATGGTCTGGATTGTCCCGACATTAATAAATTTGTTGAAAGAAGGGGGGTTGAGTGAAAGTCAATTTCCAACAGCGACTAAAATACTTATTGGAATAAGTTCTTTTATTGCCGGATATTGGTGGCTTGTTATTATTGCCATCATTGTTGTTTATTCATTGTATAAAGTATATCGAGGAACCGAGGCGGGGAAATTTCAGAGTGATTATTTTAAATTGAAACTTCCCATTGTGGGACCCTTGATTAGAAAAGTGCTGGTTCTTCGTTTTGTAAGTTTATTGGGGATTTTGACTGAATCAGGTTTGCCAGTTTTAAAGACACTGCAAATTATCGGCAGCTCTATCAATAGCGCTCCTTATCAAGTAAAAACTTGGGAAGTAATTAAGAAAGTTCAATCCGGGGAAAAGATTTCTTCGAATCTTGAAGACGCACCGTTTCTTTTTCCTGAAACGGTTACACAAATGCTTAACATTGCCGAAGGTTCTGCAGCAATAGGGTCGATTTCTCAAAAGATTGCCGATCATTATGATCGAGAAATAGATCATTCGCTTAAACGATTAACCTCACTTTTTGAACCGCTCATGATTTTGTTTGTCGGTATTGTCGTAGCGCTTCTTGCGCTTGCCATTTTAATGCCGATATTTGATTTAACCAAATTGGTGTAATGAAGAAAACATCATCAAAAAAAAAAGGATTCACATTGATTGAAATAATGATTGTGCTTGGTGTAATCAGTATGGTTATTTTGCTTGGTGTTTCAAGTTACGGCGTTGCGAGAAAAAAAGTGAAACTTGATATTGCCGCCAATTCACTTCATTCCACTATAGTTGAAGCTCGTGAAAAAACACGTGCGGGATATTACGATAAGACTGACAATAATATTGCCGAGGCTGTTTCGCTTTGCTTTGGTTTTACTCTTAAAAGCGGAGAATTTATTCAACCTCTTTATACTCCATATGATCGGTTGGCTGAAAAAGGATCTCGATGTGATGTAAATAAAGCGCGTCCTGTTAGTGGTCGTGCCGGTCATGATTATGATATTGTTATTAAAGAGATCCAATTGTACGGCAACGAAGTTGACGAAGAGGTAACTGTCTTTTTTGCTCCTCCCGATGCAAGAATTGAAGTTGAAAAACCTGCAGTTCCAACTGATAAAGCACAGATAACGGTTGTTGTCGGATACGAAGATTCCGACAGTGATCTTGATAAACGACAAGTAGTTTTCGACTTACTTACGGGCAATGTAAATACACAAACATATGCAAACAATGATAAAGATTAATAAAAAACAAAAAGGATTTTCGATTCCGGAAGTAATTGTGGCTATATCTATTGTTGTTTTGATTATCATTACAGCAACCAATCTTCTTGTTTCATCAATGCGTGCCAACAGAAACAATGTAAATAGAATTATTGCTTATAATTTGGCGCAAGAAGCACTTGAAGGTGTGAGAAATATTCGTGATGGGAACTGGCTTCAAAATCAATACTGGAGAGGGGACGATGAGTATGCTTTTTTTGAAGAATCTTTTATTAAGGATGGCAGGTATATTATTCAAAAAAAATATAATTTATTTACAAAAGAGCAGTGTAATCTAGGACAGAAACTTAATAGCGTTAGTACCGTTATGGCGGCCTCGCCTTGGAAAATTGCTTCTTACACTGACGAGAAAAGCAAGCTTTATATCAAAGAATCCGGACACACGGAGTATACGCACGATATAGGACAGAATTTCAGTGGATTTAAAAGGTGGGTTGAAATTCAGACTGTTCATTATGGAGGAGGTTTGAAAGAAGATGCATCTAAACTGAAACTCAATGTAACCGCTGTAGTGGAGTGGGAAGAAAGGAGCAGAGAAGAGCAGCTTCGTATACCTATGATTTTAACCGATTGGAAATCGGGAACTATTTAAATACACTATGAAAACAATAAAGCAGACACAAAAAGGATTTACGTTAATAGAAGTGCTTATTGCAATTACCATTTTTATGATTTTTATTACTTCAATCAGCAGTGCTTATATTGATATTGCCAGATCGCAACGTGAAGCAAATGTTGTGCGAGCGATGTATTCCGAAGTTCGTTATGTGTTTGATTTAATCGGGCAGGAAGTTCGATCCAAGACAATAGATTATGGATGTCCGGGGTCATTGGAGATTGTAGGTGAGAGTGGAGAGGTAGGTTTTGCAAAAACTCCGCAAGAAACATCTTCCGGATGTATTGCACTTAATAGCGAGTCTTTAGAGGATTATCTTGCTTTGGTAAATCATGAAGGGACGGAAAGAACAATTTTTTTACTTAAAGACGATACTCAAAATGAAACCAAAAAACTTTTTTACCTGCGGGAAGAAAAAGAAGCGTTCGAACGTCAATGGACTCCGGCTCCCGGCTTTGACGGATTTACCGAAATAGAATTAAAAAGCATACAACTCGATAATTTTATATTTGAAATTGCTCCACTGGTGGATCCTTTTGATTTTGATAATTTAGGATGCGGCCCTGTGCAATTTCAACCTTCTGCTAGCCTGTATGCCACTGTGAGTGGCCGTGGCGAAAAAGCAAATAACTTTAGCATGGATTTGCAGACAACTATTTCATCACGTGTGTATAATCATCAAACTGATCGATAAAATATGAATATATATAAAAAACAAAACGGTAGCGCACTTATTATTGCTCTTCTTATCATGGGAATTCTCATGACACTTGCGCTTGGTTTGAGTAATTTGGTTATACGTGAAGTTCGCATTACCAGCGATATTATTAATGCCGGCAAAGCGTATTATGCGGCAGAATCGGGGATTGAAAGTGCGCTTTTGGATCTTCATCAGAATCTTCCCGGTTATGAAAAGCAAGATGGAATGTATAAAGGCATCCAAGAAGTAACAGATCTTGAAGAAGAATTAACATTTGAATATACAATTGATAATAAAACGCATACCTACCCTTTTGTTGATACGGAAATAGTTAGCAAGGAAATTGCTCAGGACTCGCCAAAAAAATATCAATATAATGTTTTGGGATTAAGTGATAGTGTGAGTATTCCATTGTTTACTGCAAAAGATGATGGAACGGTTGAAAAAATAACTAAGTTTAGAGTGGAATTTTTTATTGATGCCGAAATAAAGTCGCAGTATAAACATAGTGATGCAAGCGGCATTGTTGTTGATATGCTTCGATGGAAACTTACGGGTATAAGCAACGATCCTCCGGGGAATAAAGCTTTTTATACTGAATCAATAGGTGATTATATGCCTGTTTTCGAGGGGAGTACTTCGACAATGCCAACATGTCTTGGCACTGAAGATAGCGGGGTTAATTTCACCGATCCGGAAAGTGATATTTCCTATCCTGAAAATTGTAATAATTTTATTTGGCAATGGGCGCGTGAATCATATGTTCTCGCATGGGATTCAGAAGCGCAGTCGTATACAACACAATCAAAAGTATGGGATCCGAATAATGATGAAGCTGATCCATATACGATCAAAAATTTTTTA
>CAZPFH010000011.1:0-7432 GCA_964585825.1 uncultured Candidatus Peribacteria bacterium | reverse complement strand
ATGAGACTAATTATTTAACACTTACCAATATTTTCAATCCGGAAGTGTTGCAGGAAAGACCGGGTATAACAAAAGAAGAACAAGCAACGATTTATTACAGAATTATTGTTCCCGATCAAAAAATTGTTCGTGAATTTGCAAAAATAACTTCAGTTGGTTCGTATGGAAAATTGCGAAAACAAATTGAAGCATTTATTCGTCCTGACAGCTTCCTGCCTGTATTTAATTTCTCACTTTACCGAACAGATACGACGGATGATAAAGAAACTGCGACCGGATTTGGATCTACTGATGAATAACTCTCTATTTGAATCTTTTCCAATAAAGGCTAGAATACAAAAGAGTTATTAATCAATTATTATGGAACGTTTTTATGTCACGACGGCTATTCCTTATGCAAATTCCGCACCACATATAGGTTTTGCAATGGAAGCGGTTCAGGCAGATGCGCTTGCACGTTATCATCGTCTTATAGGGGATGATGTATATTTTTTAACCGGTACGGATGAGCACGGAATGAAAATTGCCGAGACTGCTGAACAACTTGGTATGTCTCCGCAAGAACATGTTGATATGATGGCGCAATTAAACATTGAATTAAAAGATTATCTTAATTTAACGTACGATGATTTTATTCGTACAACATCTGATCGTCATAAGAGTGGTGCTCAAAAATTGTGGCGTGTCTTATTTGAAAACGGCGATATTTATAAAGACAGTTATGAAGGATTTTATTGTAGTGGATGTGAAGCCTACATAACTGAAAAAGAATTGGTTGAGGGTAAATGTCCCATTCATAAAAAAGAAGCACGTCGATTTTCCGAAGAAAATTATTTTTTTAGACTTTCAAAATATTCAAAGCGTATAGAAAAACTTATTGAAACCGATGAGTTGAAAATTGTTCCTGAATCACGAAAGAAAGAATTTTTAAATGTGCTTAAAGAAGGCTTGAACGATGTTAGTTTTTCACGACCTAAAGAAGCGCTTTCGTGGGGGATTGAAGTACCGAACGATCCGACACAAACCATGTATGTGTGGTGTGATGCGCTGTCAAATTATATTACGGCTTTGGGGTATGAAAAAAATGGTGTGAGTTTTGAAAAATATTGGCCGGCTGATGTACATATAATAGGAAAAGATATTTTACGTTTCCATGCCGGTATTTGGATTGGAATGTTATTGTCTGCCGGTCTTAAATTACCGAAGAGTATTTATGTACATGGATTTATTACCTCGGGTGGACATAAAATGAGCAAGTCGTTGCAAAACGTTGTTGCGCCGGTGGATATTTCAGAACGTTATGGTAGAGAACCTTTGCGATATTACCTTCTTCGTGAAATCCCGACAACCGATGATGGTGATTTTACTATGGAACGCTTTATAGATGTTTATAACAGTGAATTGGCAAACAATTTGGGGAATTTGGTTAATCGGGTTTTTTCTATGACAAAACGATATTGTGACGGCATTATCCCGGAAAAACCGAAAGATAATGAGCATTTTACGCAAAAATATGCAGCTATGTGGCAACGATATCATCAAGCGGTTGAAGCGTTTAATCTAAAAAAGGCGATCGAAGAAGTAATGGCACACGTTGATGATGCCAATAAATATATCGAAGATGAAAAACCTTGGGTTGTAGCTAAAGAAGATAAGGAAAGCGTGTGTGCTATTTTGTATAATTTGCTGGAAATGTTGCGGCATATTGCCGGGGCGCTTTATCCGTTCATTCCTGAAGCTTCGGAGAAAATCCTAAATGGAATGGGCGTAGATATGAACGATGAAAATTCAGCACAAATTCAATTGTGGGGGGAATTAAAATCGGGTACGGCTCTTACTCAAATTGGAAAATTGTTTCCTCGAATAGAAGAGGAAGATATTTAAAGCCCTGTGATAATTTTAAGTACCCATCTAATAATAAAGTAGGAGAATATAATAACGAGCATCCCGATGATGCCATACAGAAGAGTGTTTTTTGCGAATTCAAGTTGTTGCTGATTTCCGCGTGAGGTTATATACATAATACCTCCTACGCCAATTACAATGACTGCGATTCCACCCGAGAGCATTAAAATAGCTCCTCCGATAATTTGTAGAAACGCATTAATCGGCTCATCTTCGAATCCGCGACACAGTTTTGCTTCTTTATCCCATGTTCCGCCTCGCTTTTCACATTCTTCTTGTGTTGCCGGACCCGTAGCGGGAACGTCGGGAGAGTTGATTGGTTTTAAACTCGGGTCAATACCTTGTTGGGCAACAGTTATCGGTATGGCACCAAGTCCAATAATTAGTACGATCGATATGGCAATTAGTTTTTTTATCATAAGTAAGGATTGAAAAAGTCCAGTCGAGTTACACCTGTAACGATTGCCAGTGCGGTTGCGCATATAACCATGGCTATAACGGTATACATAAGTATGCTTTTTGCTTTGCCGAGTTGTTCGTCATTTCCTTGTGAAATAATCATAAATATACCGGCAACAATAAAAGCTAAAAAAGCCAATATATTTGCGATCACCAATGCATAATAAGTTATTTGTCCGAGAATCAATCCCGGCTCGGCGTCCGGTAACGAAGCTATGTAATCGGTTGTTGTTGCTTTATCTGTTCCTTCTGTTTCGAAGGTGTAAATAAGATTATCTATGTTGGGTTTGTTTGTTTTGATACTTCCGGCGCCCTCGTCGCTGCTGTTTCCATTGTCCGCATAAGCCGTTCCTATCATGGCAAATAGCATTGTCAGTATGAGCAATCCTTTCTGTATTGTTTTTCGATTCATCATTTTATTTGGGTTACTTCAAATCCGGTAAAGAATATGATTTGAACAATCGCAAATGCCAATAGACTTAATACGAGCCCTACAAGGGCGAACGTAATTGTTTTTTTTGCATTACTCAGTTTTTCATCATTGCCATATGCGGTAAGGAATTGCATGGCTCCGAATATAATAAACAAAACCGATAATGTTATAGCTAGGCCGGTTATGGTTCGAGCTATATTCGGTAGTAAAAGTTTAGTTAAATAAGTGCTTGAATCTTCCAGTTTTTGTTCGGAGCTTGGACCCGGAAGTGTATCTATTTGTGGAATCGTTGGTGCGACTGTTGTGACCTTTTCGTTTGAGGTGTCTTCATTGTTGCTTCCATTGTCGGCAAAAGCAAAAGGAATTGCGCTAATATTCAATGCAATTAAGAACATAATAAGAATTTTTGCTATTTTTTTGCTGTTTTTATACAAAGAATGTTGGATTAATAGTGTATAAAATCAAGCCGGAAAGAAATAAAATAACCAACCCGACAAGTGATTGCATAATTCTGTTTTTATAGTTATCTATTTTCCCTGAGTCTCCTCCTGCGGCGGAAATTCCAATACCGCAGTATACGAGAGTGAAAACAGCAACTATACCGATTGTTCCGGCCGCCCAGAGATAAATCATCCGTACGTAGCTGTAAATAAGATCTCCACCCGACTCGGCTTTTAGCACCTGTATTCGTTGACATGTTATTGAGTCTCCGAGATCGCCACCACCTTCACATTTTTCTTTATACATGCATTTATTTGTCATGTTTGTTTTGCTGGGATCAAGTTTTTCACATACACGAAAACAATATTTTGCATTCGGTCCTCCCAGAGGTTCTTCCAAAATAACGTATAAACCACTACCTTGATTTTCTTGTAAATCTGAACACTTAATATCGGTTGCATTGTTGCTATCCCCCGTATCTTGAGCATATGCAATAGGTATACTAAAGAGTATGGTTATTAGTAAACTGATTATTGCGATGCTTTTTCGTATCATATTAAGTGGTAAAAAATAATGATTGTACAAAAGTTACAATGATTAATGAACTGAAAACTACTATAACGCCCAGCAGAGAGTATAAAATCATTTGTTTTCCTTTTGTCTGCAACTGAGAATTACCATGGGAAACCATCAGAATGAGGCCGCCAGTTATGATAAAAAGTAATGCGAATGAACTTATAATTTTTGTTAATAACTCAATAAAGGCAATTGCAAAATATATAACACCACTTTGTAAATTTACTTTTTCTTCTTTTCCTTCGCCCGTTGTGGTTTCTAGGTAACTTTGTCCTTCTTCTATTTTTAAATATTCCGATACATCAAAGGTGTTTAGTTGTTTTGCTTCTTCCTTTTGTGTATCGCTTTGCGCAAAAGCAGTCCGTGCCGGTTTAATAAAGCTACCGGTGGTCAGCAGTATAGTCAGAAGTAAAATTGTACTAAGGATCTTCTTAAACATCTATTTCCGGTGGTAAGTAAGTAAGTGCTTCTTGCTCATCAACAAGATCCGCTTGAATTAAATCGGTGAGTGATTTTTTCATCGATTGCATTCCTTCTTGCGTGCTTGTTTCGATAACAGAATCGATTTGATGAGTATTTCCTTTTCTAATCATATTTGCAACTGCGTGATTATTGAAAAGGATTTCGTATGCACCAACCCTTCCTTTGCCGTCTTTTGTTTTAAGTAGATTTTGCCAAACAATAGCTTTAAGTCCTTCGGCAAGCTGTGTTCGTATTTGATTTTGTTGTTCGTGAGGGAAGGCGTCGATGATACGATCTATAGATTTTGCCGCGCCACTCGTATGTAATGTTGCAAAAACCAAATGACCTGTTTCTGCAGCTGTAATGGCAAGTGCAATGGTTTCCAAGTCACGCATTTCTCCGATTAAAATAACATCAGGATCTTCACGAAGTGATGCTTTTAATGCTCGTTGAAAACTAAGAGTATGTGTCCCCACTTCCCGTTGGTCTACGACAGATTTTTGATTGTCGTGAATAAACTCAATTGGATCCTCAACCGTAATGATATGTTTAGACATATTCGTATTGATTTCATTTACCAATGCTGCAAGTGTCGTTGATTTACCGGAGCTGGTAGGGCCGGTTACAATAACCAAACCATTTTTAAATGATGGTATTTTCTTTAGCTGTTCGGGAAGATTCAGCTCTTCCATCGTATAGGTTTGATTGGGGATAACTCTGAAAATTGCACCAATACCTTTACGCTGAACAAACATATTAACTCTGAATCGAGCAATTGATTCTATATCGATTGAAAAATCAAGATCGAGTGATTTCTGAAATTTCTTCTTTTGCTGCTCATTCATAATTTCGAGCAGATAGTCCTCCGCCATTTTTTTTGAAAGCGGTTCATGTTCCTTAATCTGAATAAGATCACCGTTTATACGCAGAATCGGTCTGGAACCGGTTGTTATGTAGATATCAGACGCCTTATACTGAATGGCTGTTCTTAAGATTTTATCTAGTTTTAAAGGCATTTTTTGTGTTTTTAATAAAGCTCAATTAATCATACTATTATAGCATAATATTATAGCATTATCAATTAAAACAGGGCTTATGAAAGGGAATTTTCTTTTATTTCGTTGATGAGAGCCAGGGCCTCACGTTGCGTTTCCACGCGAACCAGTTTACTGCGATAAGTGGAAGCGTTCGGAAAGCCCTTAAAATAGAGTGCTAAGTGTTTTCGCATTTCCAGCATACCTCGACGTTCTCCTTTGGTTTCAACGCTGAGAGCAATGTGTTTTTTGGCAATTTCAAACCAATCGGGGAGAGGTGTTTTCTTTTCTTTATCGGGGAAAAAAGAATCATAGATTTCTTTCATAATAAGCGGATTTCCCATAGTGGCTCGCCCAATCATAACGCCATCTAAATTTCCAAGTTTTTCTTGAGCATCCGTAGCACTTGTAATATCGCCATTGCCAATAATCGGAATTGTTAATTTCTTTTTTAAAGAATAAATTGGCTCCCATTGCGCCTTGCCACCATATCCCTGCTTTGTGGTTCTGCCATGTACGGTAATGAGAGATGCTCCGGCTTCAGCAAGCTTTTTGCAAAAGGAAAAAAAATGATTTTCATCAACTTTTGAAAATCCCAAACGTGTTTTTACAGAAACTTCAAGGTTTGTATGTTGTACTAAAGTATGGACTATTTCAGCTGCCAGATCGGGATTTCTTAGCAATGCCGAGCCGTGTTTTGAAGCAATAACTTTCTTTGCCGGACACCCCATATTGATATCAATGGCGGAAGCACCTGCTTCTTCAACATACTTTGCAGCTTCAACAAAATGATCCGGTTTTTTGCCAAATAATTGCACAATGACCGGTTGTTCACGTGGATCAATTGCAATTTTTTTACGTGAAACCTTACTTTTATACTTTAAAGCATCGGCACTGGTAAACTCCGTAAAACAAACAATATGAGGGGCATATTCTTTTATTAATTGGCGAAATGCCGAGTCGGTATACCCTTCCATTGGTGCAAGTGCAACAATAGGGCGTTTTATCCTGGCCCAGGAGAAATTCATGTTAGTCGATTTATAAACCGAAAAGATTTAATAACCAATCAAATGCCGGGTTAAGCCATCCTTGTAAAAAAGCGAAAACCAATCCTAAAACTAAAACAAGAAGAATAATAAGAAGAATAATTTTGCCCAGAGGGGAAGAATTTTTTGCGGGTGCTTTTGGATGATCTGACTGATCTTTTTTCTCAACAGATGAGGTTTTTTCCGTTTTTGCCGGCTCTTTATTTTTCATGATTGATTCGGGTGTAGGCACAGTAGCTTTTTTAGATTCCTCAGCTTGTTGTGGTGCTTTTTTCTCCGGCATAATATTCTCCACTTTTTCTTTAGTAGAGTCTGGTTTTGCCGATGAAGCCTTTATGGGTGTTGGAGTAGGCATATCAGACTTTGGTTTTTGCTTCTCGCTTGTATTTTCGCCAAGTCCTTTTTTTGCTTCTTCCAAAAGTTTTTGTACTTCAGCATTATCTTTTTCAACTGCCAAAATTTCTTCACACCCTTGCTTTGCCTTTTTGTAATCTTTTTCTTTTAACCATTTTCTAACTTTTTCAATTGCTCCTTGTATGGTAACAACTTCAGCTTGTTTTGGTTTATCCATATGTGGCATGTATTAACAAATTAAAAACTGGTCAGGTCGTCTTCTTCGTCATCGTTTTCATCATCATCTGTTTTAGGTAGAACATTTTCTATTGCTCCCCAGTCGCTTTCTTCCAATTCCGGGACAATAAGTGTTACTTTGTCTCCAACTTCGGCCCTAAAATAGGTTACGGAAGCAAGAAGCACATTATATGC
Source organism: uncultured Candidatus Peribacteria bacterium (assembly GCA_964585825.1). GTDB lineage: Bacteria > Patescibacteriota > Gracilibacteria > UBA1369 > PNNO01 > PNNO01. The sequence continues at coordinate 311 of CAZPFH010000011.1, read as the reverse complement.
TTTTCCTTGTGTTATTACTTTATATTGACCGTCTTCTTGGGTTAAAACACCAACAATTTTTTTTCGCTCAACCGGACCGATTTGTTTGTAAATAAATGAGCCGTCATCCTGAATAGTCAGCTTAAGTACATCGCCTGGTATAAGCTTTGATTTACTGGCATAATTTGCAGGAACGGGATAAGTGTTTTTATCTGATCCGACCATTGATTGTCCATCAAAGACACCTTCAACAATTTTTCCTTCGGGAGAATCAGCGGTACCTAGATCTTTTGCAGATTTCTGATATTTTTCAGAAAGATCCGATTTGCTTC
>CAZPFH010000010.1:13530-15488 GCA_964585825.1 uncultured Candidatus Peribacteria bacterium | reverse complement strand
GAAGCTATCAAGTCAGGTGTTAATTCGATATTGTTTGCTAAATCACCCGGGGTTATATTGGTTGGCATGTCAGGCGAAGAATTATACCCAACCACCGAATCATATAATTGCGGTGTAAAATATGAATCATCTGTTTCAAAATCAAATTTGTATTGAAAAAACTCATTATCAGCAATTGAAAGATTTTGTGGCGAAACCAGATTATCACCCAAATCCGTCCAACTTTCCCCGCTACAATTTAAATCATCGCAAGATCGAACACTTAATCCGAGATTTGACACACCCCTTTTGTAAATATCTTCAACTTCCTGATCGGATATAGCACGATCAACTATTGCAACTTCGTCAATTTTTCCGTTGAAATATCTGTCATTACTTGTCCTTCTTCCTATATTTAAATCGCTGGCCGAGGTTAATAATGCTCCTGCGTGACTATTGGTGTTTTCTAAAACACCGTCAACGTATATCTTCAAAAAGGATCCGTCATAAGTTCCCACAACAAAATACCATTTATCTTTTTGAGGAACTGTTGTGCTATCAACCCACCTACCACCATTGGGATCAGTTCTTATGGCAAATTCAAAATTTTCGTTTGAAATATTATGATGCAGTCTATATTGATTATCGGCGTCTTTGTTTATAATAGAGGCATAATCGGATCCTGAAGCAGGATCTATATCCCATTTAACCCATGCCAATAAAGTAATCTCATCTGTCGGGTTAAGAGAAGAGTGATCGGGAACGTTCACATATCCATCAGTTCCGTTAAACCCCAAAGCCGTACCTAATTTCCCATCTGCACCATAATTAACACCTCCATTTACAGTCCCGTCATTACCGTTCCCCGATGAATCAATAATACTTCCGGAAGATTCATTAAAATGCCACAAACCAAGATTTCCGGTCATATCTATTCCTCTTATAAAACCTCCTGCTTCTGTAGCTTGATTATCAGGCAATTCCTGCCCATAAGGCAGTTCGGTTGTCCAGGAAAAATTTTCCCATTTAGAATTACCTTGCGAATCCAATATCTTGGAAACATAATCACCCGGATTGTTTCCGCCATATTGTTTGGCTTGTCGATTATAAATATCTTCAATTTCTTGAGCGGAAAGTGTTCTGTTAAATATTGCCAATTCATCAATATCACCCGAATAATCATATGTATTGCCAAAATAAGGATAATCCCCCACTAATACATCCGCCGCGTTTTGATTGATTTCAAAATAACCAAAAGGACAAGATTTATTCAACTCGCCATTTATATAAAGATTAATCTGAGTCCCATTGAATGTAGCAGTCAAATGCGTCCATTCGTTTAACGTAACTGCGTCAGAATCAGTATAACAACCTCTTTGTGTTGAACTATCTCCAAGTGCCAGCCCGTAATTCCTTCCGTTCGCCGAATATCCAAGTGCATAAGTAACATAAGGATTAGCCTCAGAAGTATGAGGTTTACCCAATATAATCCCATCATTTACATATGCGGTTGGTTTAAGCCAAGTTGAAATAGTAAGATTAGCATCTAAATCTAAAGAAGAATCGTTTCCAACGTTTATTAAATCGTTGTCTCCATCGAAGCCAATTGCAGTATTCAATTTCCCGCTTTGAGAATACAGAGCAGCATTATAAGTGCCGTCATTTCCATTTCCGGAATTATCAATTATTACTCCCGCAGCTTCATTCATGTGCATTAAAAGAATATTACCGCTCATATTAATACCCCATTGATCGGTTATGCCATTATGAGGAAGTTCCTTTTCGGTATCACTCCATTCTTTTAGCTTTAAGGAATCCGTATCATATTCGGTGTTATTGTACGCTCCTTCATCAAACGTACCTTGAGTATCAACTGTCCATGTAGCAGCGTAACAAAAAGAAGTAAATAAAAAGAATGCCAACAAGAAAATAGCCGGTATTTTTACATTTTTTTGCTTTAAATAATGCATATATATTAT
>CAZPFH010000010.1:0-13520 GCA_964585825.1 uncultured Candidatus Peribacteria bacterium | reverse complement strand
ACGGTACTTTGCACAAAAAAATGCAGGATGTTATTCACGAAGCGAAGAAATAGCTTTAATGCGATCTTCCGCTTTAAAAATGTAGGAACCGGCAATGAGAATATTTGCTCCCGCTTCCCGGCATAATTTTCCTGTATCTGCTTTTATGCCACCATCAACAGCAATATCTAAATCTGGCGCTTTTTCGCGGAGCCACTTAATTTTCTCCAAAGCCGCCGGCATAAATGATTGTCCTCCAAACCCGGGTTCAACAGACATAATCAGCACCCAATCAAGATTTGAAAGTAATGGTTTTAAAATCGACACATCGGTTCCGGGCTTAATTGAAATACCGGCCTTCATACCCTGCTTTCGTATACGCTTTAACGACGACACAGGATCATCAACCGCTTCATAATGAAAGGTTAAAACTTCAGTCCCGATATCTGCAAAATCATCAACATAATCTTGAGGGTTATCAACCATCAAGTGAACGTCCAGCGGTGTATCGGTTTGTATACATCGAACAACCGGAGCTCCAAACGTAAGATTCGGCACGAAATGACCATCCATAACATCAATATGCATATAGTCCGCATAATCTTCAACCGTGGAAATATCTTCATTAAGCTTTCCGAAATCGGCCGACAGAATTGATGGTGCTATTTTTATCTTCATTTTCTTATTTATCAAACATTTCTACACGTTTTTTATGACGCTCTGCAGAATCCGGCTTTGTATCCAAAAAAGTATCCACAACGGCAAGCGCCGTTTTTTCATCAGTCGTACGTTCACCAAGGCAAAGCACATTGGCATAATTATGACGTCGCGACATTTCAGCCAATTCAACCGTTGGGCACAGCGCCGCTCTAATGCCTTTATTACGATTTGAAGCCATTGCGCTTCCTTGTCCGGTACCGCAAATCATAATACCCATACTGTTTGGATATTCCAGCACTTTCTCACACACTTCACGCGCAATAACAGGATAGTCTACAGAATCTTCTCCTTCAAAACTTCCTAAGTCGGTTACCTTTACATCGCGCTTTTCAAGATGCTTTTTAACCGCTTTTTTAAGAGTATACCCGGCATGATCGGATCCTACGTAAATTTTCATAGCTTAACAAGTTTAAGTGGTAAAAACAGATGATACAGACTTCGCATCATGTACATTTTGTACGATTTTGGCCAATAGCGGCGCCACCGACAGCACTTTTAATCCTTTAAAATACTTTTCTTTCGGCACGGGAACGGAATTACTGACAACAACTTCTTTAAATCCCGCTTTTGCCAGACGCTCTGCAGCGGGATCTGAAAAGACCGGATGTGTTGCGGCCAAATAGATGTCGTCATGCGATCCATGCTTCTTTAGAGCTTTAGCGGCATTGCACACCGACCCGGCTGTATCGATCATATCATCATAAATAATACAGCGTTTTCCTTCTACATTCCCCACCAGATGAAGCACTTCGGAAACATTGGCTTTTGGTCGTGATTTATGAATAATTGCCAAATCGGCACCAAGCACATCGGCAAACTTTTTTGCGTCTTTCGCACCCCCGGCATCGGGAGAAACAACCACAATGTCTTTCAATTTTTTTGCTTTGAAATACTTGGCAAAAAACTTTTTGGTGTACAAGTTATCAACGGGAAAGTCAAAAAATCCCTGCTCTTGATCGGAATGCAGCACCATGGTAATAACATGGTCCGCACCTGCGGCCGATATCAAATCAGCCATCAATTTTGCTGAAATCGGTTCGCGCGGGGTGGCCACCCGATCCTGCCGTGAATACCCGTAATGAGGCATAATCACATGAATTTTATTGGCAAAAGAACGTTTAAACGCATCAAGCATAACAAAGAGCTCCATAAGATCTTCATTAATGTTTTGCGTTGCAGTTTGAACAACAAAGACATCACATCCTCGCACCGTTTCGCCCGGTTTGGCGTAAATTTCTCCACAGGCAAAGCGGGAAAGATGCATAGGTGAAAGCTTAACTCCAAGATTTTTTGCAATTTCCTCGGCAAGCTCAGGATGAGATGACCCTGAAAATAGTTTTATTGGATGCTTTTGCATAATAGTTCTGGGTTAACGGTCTTCATTATAAAGAGCCTTAACAAGATACGTAATTGATTCTCGGGAATTTGATGTTGACAAAATAAAAGTTTGAGGTTATATTTATAACTAATCTTAAACACCTTGTATATTATGTCTATGGAAACACCTACTCCAAACGCGGATTCATCATCTTCTTCTTCAATTTCTTCAATAGAAGTTGTTAAAGCGCCATTGCCAAAATTTGTACAGGTTAAAGAATCGGGACGAATATATCGAATTGATAAAGAAATCCCGGCAGGCATTATTATGACCGAACTTGATAAGAACACCTTCGAACCTCTGAGCGGCAACCAATCGCTTACCGATAGAGAATTATTGATGAGTGAATTTAGACCATACCCACTTGCCGACTTGAAATTTTTTCAAGATTTGAGGGAATATAAAACCATACGGGAAATTGCGACCGAAAGAATCTATCGTGTTCTCAACTGCAATTTGGATTATGCAACAATACGGCTCGAAGGAACCGAAGCTGTTACACAAGTACCAATCGACACCTTATACGGCAACTATGAAATAGTACGAAACAATTTCGTATGTACAACATGTCAAACAACAAGCTTAAACGTAGATAGACTTTTAAATTAAAATACGACGGTTTAATCGCTACGATTATTCCACCTTTCTAGGACTCGCTTGCATACACCCTGTGCATCGAGTCCGTATTTTTTATAGAGATCTGCCGGCTTTCCGGACTCACCAAATCTATCGTCCATGCCGATTCTATGCAATGTTGTCGGATATTCCTCGGTTAACACTTCGGCAACCGCACTTCCCAGTCCGCCAATTATCGTATGATCTTCAACGGTGAACATCATGTTTGTTTTGCGTGCACCGTCAATAATTAACTTTCTATCGATGGGCTTAACGGTCGACATATTAATAACCATGGCGCGCACACCTTCTTTTTCCAGGAGCTTCGCCGCTTCCAAACAGCTATGTACGGTAGCTCCCGTTGCAATCAAGCACACATCTTCTCCATACGTTAACATATCTCCGTAACCAATACGGAACGTATGATCTTTCCCGTAAATAACGGGTACTTTACCACGCCCGAGACGAATATAAACGGGTCCAAAATCTTTTAATAATTCGTTTATCATACTGTACGTTTCCACCGCATCGGCGGGAGAAACAACTTTCATGTTGGGAAGTGACCGCATAATGGCAATATCTTCCAAAGCCTGGTGCGTCGCTCCGTCTTCACCGGTTAAAATACCGGCATGAGACCCCACCAATTTTACATTCAAATTCGGATAACAAATGCTGTTACGAATATGCTCCCACGGCCTGCCGGTTACAAACACCGCAAAGCTACATGCAAAAGGAATTTTCCCGCGCAATGCCATGCCGGCGGCTGTATTTACCATATTCGACTCTGCAACGCCAAAGTTAAAATGTCTGTCGGGATATAGTTTTGAAAACTTTTTTGTCCGCAACGACCCCGAAAGATCAGCGTCAAAAACAACCACTTTTTTGTTGCGCCCGCCAAATTTCGCAAGAGCATCCCCAAAAGCTGTTCGCGTAGCTATTTGTTCTCCAATAGTGTAGTGCATGCCTTTTTTTTATCACATTTCCCCATAAGATAAAATACCACTTTCAGCCATTATTCCTTATATTCGGCTACATCACCGCGCTCAAGTCCCATTTTGCCAACCTGCCCCGCGTTTACTTCAACAATATACTGCGCATTACTGTTTGGAATATAATGCGGACACGGATCTTCTTCACATGGCTGAACATTAACAAAATAATCAACCACTTTAAAATCTTCATCCATAAATACCATATCAAGCGGGATAAGTGTGTTTTTCATCCAAAATGCCGGCTTTATTTCTTCTTCATAGATAAAAATCATACCCCGGTTTTCTTCAAGACTCTCGCGATTCATAAGTCCCGTATTCCGTTCTTCTTTTTCATCGGCAACCTCAACAAGATAGGTGTGCGTCCCATTATCAGTATTAAATACGACCTCTTTTTCACCCGGGAAAAGACCGAAGAAATCACATCCGGTAAATAAAAATAAAGAAACAAAAGAGGCAACGAGTAAAGATTGAAAGATTTTCATATTCTTGTTTGATTAATAATTGCACTCCTAAAATAACGTATAATAGTATTTTCCCACAAGGTTTTCTTCCGGCACGAATGGATCATGCCATGTACGTGAATCAAAACTGCTTCTTCTGTTGTCTCCCAGTACGAAATATTTCCCCTGAGGAACTTCATAACGAGTGCCATCCATCTGACGTAATGAGTATTCGTGCGTATCATTGTTTACATATGATTCCTCAAGTTGCATTTCGTTCCCCTCCCTGTCGATAATAAACACTTTTTCTTCTTGCAACATAGTGTTTCGCCCGGCAAACCGACAATGCGTTTTACAAAAATCTTATCGGGTTCGTCCGTTCCATAAAACACAACAACATCTCCACGCTGCGGCTCTTCAAGCATATAGGTCAGTGATTCAAACATGGCCGTATCGTTATGAGCAAGAAGCGGTTCCATGGAATCACCCGCTATATTGAAAGGGGCCATAAACAAAAATCCCAAAGCTCCAATTAGAAATGCCTTCATGAATCTTTTTTGATTAATGTTCTCTCAAGTGCCGGGATTGCTTCTTTCATCTCCTGTTCGCTGAGAGGCACACCGTGATAACCCGCTTTTTTCTCAGCAAATGTAACCCCTTTACCTTTTATCGTGTTACATATGACACAGGTTGGACGTCTGGTTGTAATAATGGCTTTTTCAAGAGCGCCAAGCAGTGCATCAAAATCATGACCGTTACGCACTTTAATTACATGCCATCCAAAACTTTCAAATTTTTCAACAATAGGTTCAACATTCATGACACTGCGCGTAAAACCGTCTATTTGCAATTGATTATTATCGATAAGAACGGTGAGATTGTCAGAATGGTAATGTGCCGCCGCCATTGCCGTCTCCCACACAATCCCCTCCTGCAGCTCCCCATCTCCGAGGATCGCAAACACTCTGTTTTTCTTTTTATCCAGTTTAAGGCTAAGCGCAAGGCCATGTGCCGCCGCAAATCCCTGTCCCAGAGAACCGGTTGTTACCGTTATCCCCGGAATTTTATGCACGGGATGCCCCTGCAACATAGCGTTAACTTGCCTTAAATAATTTAACTCACTTGTATCAAAAAATCCCAAATCGGCAAGAATCGCATAGAGCGCCGGGGCGGCATGCCCTTTGGAAAGGACCACGTAATCCTGATCATCCCATCCGGGCTTTTTCGGGTCATATTTCATAATCGGCCCGGCGGGAAGTTCGCCATAATACAGTGCGACCAAAATATCCATAACGGAAAGAGACCCTCCGGTATGTCCCGATTTAGCCTTATGAATCGCTTCAAGCGTTCGTATTCTAAGATGCGTTGCCTTATTGTGTAATTGATCTGCATCGTACATAGCTCGACTATAACGCTATTTGCCCCGACTCTTCAATAGCTTTTCGGTTATATCGGGTGCAATATCCGCGAGTGGCTCCAACACAAAAGGCCTCATGTGCATGCGGGGATGCGGGATGGTAAGACGACGTGTGTGAAGCACAATATCGTCATACAATAAAATATCAATATCGATAATTCTTGGCCGCTCATACCCTTTTCGTTTCGGCCGGGAACGATCCCTGCCCATAACATGTTCAATATGCTGAACCGTCCGCAACACCTTCCGTGGAGGAAACGATGTTTCAACCCGAACACAGGCGTTAATAAAATCACGTTGCGGAACCTTGGAAACAGGTGTTGTTTCGTATAAGGCGGATATATCGCAAACACGCAAACCGCATTCATCCAACAATCGAACCGCCTTTTTTATATTGTTCGGCCGGCGTCCCTTATTTGAACCAAGTGAAAGATACACGGTTGCCATACTAAAACGTTAGACCATTAAGCTGCACCTCGGGATATTTTTCCCGTAACAGACCACCAATAGCACGAGAACTTCGTTCGTTTTCCTCTAAACCAAGGTCACGTATTAACCTTTCAATCGCTTCTGTGTCAGTTCCTTCAATTTCAATAAAAGGAGGGATTTTCGGATAGGTGTCGATAACAATTTCAAGGCCGCGTAACAAAAACGATGTTCTTCGTTTTTCGTATGCGCACGTTACGGTATACCCGAGATGTTCAAACAACCTCACCGCTTCGGTAAAGCTGCCACCGGAAAGATGATATTCATCACACACTTTAAATCCTTCCTCAACACGCTTGTTTGCTTTGTAGCAAACTTCCGTACGATCATTACCAAATTGACGAACCCGCAGTAAATCTCCTCTCTCACGGATTTCGCCGTTTTCTTTATCAAAATAGTTCACCGTTACAAGACCGCTAAACGTTTTCTCGGCACCACGCTCTAGCAGTTTCTTCTCAACCGCATCGGGATTAACATCCAATAATTTAACTTCAACCTCTTTCATAATTATTTACCTCTATATGTAGCAAACGAGGTGGCTGTTTCCCATACTTTCACCTCATACAATTCGGCGCCTTTTATTGTCCCGCTGAGCCGGTCCCACACCCATAGGCAAATATTCTCCGCCGAAGGATTTTTTATAACATCATTCAATACAGCGTGGTCAAGCTCGTCAATAACGTTCTTACGAACAAGCTTTTTAAGTTCAACAAAATCATAGACCATTCCATCTTTTTTTACGTCACCTTCAAGTGTTACATGCATTTTGTAAGTATGACCGTGCATCTTTTCACACTTACCTTTGTAATTGGTAAGATAGTGCGCAGCATCAAACGTAAATTCTTTTGTAATAAGCATAAACACATGTTAGCAAGTTCTCACGGCATATACCATATCAGCTACTCTTCTGGCTTCTTTAACGGTATGTGTACGGACAATATCGGCACCATGCCCCACGGCAACCGCTGCGCACGCACATGACCCTTCTTTTCTTTCATGCAGTGGCAAACCCAGCGTCTCACCGATAAACGATTTCCTTGACGAACCAAGCATAAGAGGCAATCCAAATGACTTAAATGCACGAAGATTCTTTAATATCTGCAAACTGTATTTTGGAATCGAGCTTACAAATGCACCTTGCCCGGGATCCAAAATGAGACGATCGCGCGATATTCCTTTTTTTTCCGCAAACGCAATTCGTTCGGTAAAAAAATCTTTAATATGCTGAACTACATCATTGTAATCGCGTGCTTCTCCTGTAGTCCTGCCTGTGGCATCTTTTGAATACATGATGATTATTTGATTGTCGTAGTGTGAAAGCATTCCGGCAATATCACCATCTCCGCGAAATGCGAGAACATCATTAATAATTTCCGCCCCATGCTCAAGCGCCTGTCTGGCAACTTCCGATTTATAGGTGTCGACGGAAATACGTATGTCCGATCTTTTTCTCACCTGTTGTAGCACGGGAATAACTCTTTTAAGCTCTTCTTCTTCAGAAACATCAACCGATCCGGGGCCTGTCGACTCCCCTCCAAGATCAATAATATCGGCTCCCTGCTCAACCATTTCATCAAAGCGTTTAATAGCACTGTCTAATGAATTATATTCTCCTCCATCAGAAAACGAATCGGGCGTGAGATTTAAAATACCCATAATAAGAGGCGGCCCGTTTGGTGTAATTTTTTTCATAAAATTTTCATTAAGTTTTTAGTAACCGGGCCAACGTTTCCGTCACCCACTTTTTTTCCATTCATTTTTGTAACCGGCAAAACACCTTTAATCGTACTTGTTATAAAGCACTCATCCATTTTTGAAAGATCACGTTCTTTGATCGTCGTACGTTTTGCTCTTCCTTTTTTTATAATCAGGTTACGAACCGTTCCTTCAAGTACATACTTTTTTGGGGTAATGAGTTTTCCTTTTCGAACAAAAAAGATATTGCTCATGCTGCACTCCGAAATTCTTCCACGATGATCAACCAAAACAGCCTCAAACGCATTTTTTTTGAGAGCATACCGATACGCGGCAATGGTCGGAAGCATCGAGGTTGATTTAACCTTCGGCATAGGCCTTTCAATCGGGTAGGTAACAACCGAAATGCCGTTTTTATAAAGATTTTCCGGAGGCAAAACTATGGGTTCCGCCTGCACAAGAAATGTCGGCTTTTTTGCCGGCCCGAAATCAAGACCGTTTGAACCCCGTGAAAGCGTAATCCTTATTCGCGCCTCCTTTAATTTGTTTTTCTTAATCAGCGCTTCTATCATCCGGCGAATTTCTTTTGTGGCATACGGAACCTTCATACCTACCGCCTTTGCCGACTTTTTCAAACGCTTCATATGCTTTCCAAAAAGCCACACGTCACCATTTTTCGTACGCATTGTTTCGTAAATCGCATCACCATAGAGAAATCCATTGTCGGTAACCGAAATTACCGCTTTTTTTTGCTCCTTGAATTTTCCGTTTAATACGACATGCATGAATGTACTTCTAATATCCGTTATCGTTCGTCATCCGCATACACGTGTTCGTATTCAGCTTTGTTGTATCGGTGCAGTTCATCTTCCGTAAAAAATCTGTTTACTTCTTTTTCGGCGTTTTCAACGCTGTCGGATGCGTGAACCACATTACATGAAACGCTCATCGCAAGATCACCTCTGATTGATCCGGCTTCAGCGGTTCGAGCTTTTGTGATGCCGCAAAGAAGTCTAACAGCGGTTACAACTTCAAGCCCTTCCCAAACCATCGCGATAACCGGCGAGCTCTTCATAAAGTTTTTAAGACTCGGGAAAAAATCTTTGTCGGCAAGATGAGAATAGTGCTTTCCAAGAAGCTCATCATCAAGCGACATCATTTTGATACCAACAAGTTTAAGGCCTTTTCGTTCAAATCGCCCAAGGATCTCTCCGATAAGACCACGTTGAATCGCATCCGGCTTAACAAGTACGAGTGTTTTTTCCTGAACACCATCAAATTCCATAGCAATAACGTTAAAATAATAATTGTAAAACTGCTGAAATTGTATACCAGCAAAAAGTCCACCCGTAGTGTACGGTATGGACTTTCGGTGTGCAATGTAAAAATAGTATCAGATCATCGGTTCACCTTCTCCACGAGTGATTTCCCAGTAGTCGTTAATTGATGTAACGCCAAGATAGACGCAGTAAGCAACAATAAGGCTAATCATAAGAGTTGTCTTACTTGAAGCAGACAACACGCTTATATCCCAAACCCAAAAGACGGATATGCCAACAATAACAAATTCAATAATGCGGGTAATAATGAGGACAATCAGTTTATTTAACATAGTAGAGTGATTAAAAGTAATATATGAATAATTGTTTATTAAGATGTTTTAAGTTTTTCGCGTACAGCTTTTTTAGCTCGAGACGTTAGACTTTGGCCTTTCTCTTTGTATTTTTCGGTTGCAGCTTTTACTTTAACTTTTCCATCCGCAATAAGTTTTTGAACTTTTTCGGTAAGACCCATTTTGCGCGCCATTTCACGTCCTTCTTTTGTATTGAAATTACGAGCAAGGAAGATAGAGGGGTCTTTCCCGTCTTTCATATGATCTTCAAGGTTTTTACGCAAGAAGCCGGTAAACTTAACACTTTCAATCCTATCCTCAACCAACTCATCAACAGGTGGTCTTCCTTTATGACTTTCAACAAAGAAGTCTTTCGTTTTACCGGCAGCCTTGTGCGCAACACCGGCAACTTTACTCACAGCGCGAACTTGTTCCGCAGGCCCTGCATTAAAGCCGGAAAAAAGCCATACGGCTCCCATTGAAAGTCCGCCATATTGGAGATAACGTGCAACAGTGCCAAGTCTTTCATTTGCTCGAGCAAAATTATTTGCTTTAGCTGTTATTTCAAGCTCAAGCGATGAGCGAGCCCTGTTTGCATAATGTAAATCTTCGTTTGCTTTTCGAAGATCTTGTGTTTTATCAAAAATCGCTTTTTCCGTTCCCATAAGCTTATCATCGGCATCGTCAAGCTTTTTACTCCACTCGCGAACTTCCTTGCCGGCACTATTTGAATTTCTTTTAAGTTGTTTTCTTTGTGCCGCTATACGCTTTACATCACTTTTTGTATTATTAAACGTTTTTTCAAATGTATGCATGGCATCATATGCGTCATCAATCTCTGCTTTTGACGCTTTTTTTCTAACCAAACTATCATATCGCCTTTTCAGCGATTTATATTTTGCTTCTTGATTAACAAACTTGCCTTTAATCTTTTTGTGCTGTTCAACAACATCAGCATATTTTTTTGCCGTATCTCCAAGCGCCTCACCTTTACCTTTTAAGTTTTCGAATGTTCTGGCACGCTCTGCAAGCTCAACCTTTTTAGCTTTATGAATATCAGCTAACGCTTGAACAGCATCGGCTTTTATGCGCTTTGCATTACTAACGACATCATATGTTCGTTCATATTGCTGTAGCATTTCTTTTGGCACTCCTATTTTTAACAACTTTGCTTTCATTTTTGTAAACGCCTCTTTCGTTGTAAAAAAGAGTTTACCAACAAAGTTTTCAGGCACTTTAATTTTCTTACCGTACTTTCGAGCAATCTTCAAATAATCAATGCCTGCTCCCGTTTTATGCATAAGGTTTTTCAAACGTTTCAAGTCCGTAATTTGATCACCTGTTTTTGCAACTTTCATTAATTTTTCAATATCGTCAACACTCGTTAATTTAGCACTGGCAAAACCTTCAACTTGTTTTAGCCGATCCATTAAACGAGCTTGCTCCATAGCTTTCCCGGCTACAAGAAGATCGGTTGCTCTTTCCGCCCTGGAAAGTTTATTAAACTTTCGTGCTCCACCGGCAATCCACTTTTGTATTCCAAAAAGTTTTGAAGCAGATTCTGATTGTTGAAGAACAGTTTTCCCTTTTTTCCCAATTTTAACCGCACGACGAGCACTTCGCATTCCTCCAAGACTGGCACGCATACCAAGTCCAAATCCACCTAATAATGTGGCGGCATCTGCAACAAGACCAATAGTTGCAAACACACCGTACATAGCTCGCTCTTTCCCGCTTAATTTTTTCCCTGAAAGAGATTCACCCATTAAAAGTCCGCGTAAATCCAAGGCTGTACCGATAAACGGTACAAATCCAGCACCCGCCTCACCAAGATCCCACAATGCTTCTCTTGTTTGTGTTTTTCCGGTAAAAAGATTATATGCTTGTGCTCCAACCACGATGGTCGGCAAAGTAAGATTACGTGCAGCCCATGATAATTTCCCCTTTGGGGTCAAATAAGTTTTAAGTGCTTTTACATCACTTCTAATTTTTTTAACTTCGCTATTGTGTCCCGCTTTTTCAAGCACTTTTCCCCATTTTTTACCGAAAGGTGTTGCAACAGTTTCTTCAATGGTATTAGCTAACCCGGCAAAACGTGTCCGCGTAACATCCTGCATAGTTTTCAAATCTACCAACCTATTCGTATATCCACGCATTAGATCACCACCTCGTAATGTTTTTCGAAGTTTACCTATATCCTTATTTGGGAACAAAGTACGCAAAGAATCATCGGATATATGCGGCAATGCCTTTAATTTTTTATTTAAAAACCCTTTTCCGGCATTTTTTTGTATAACTTCTAAATGTTTACCTACCGTAACAAGTTCTTTTCCCTGTTTTGACATTATTTTTGTCGCCTTTTGTACAAGCCGTTGATAATCCTTATGGATCAGATCATGTTCGGCCATTTCTTTATGTAATAATTCTTGCGGATCAAGTGATTTCGGACTGTTTTTTTCATATTTTTGAAAATCATGTACACGCTTTTGTAAATCATCCAGTTTTGAAGAACTTGATGTGGCGCGTTCATGCAACCGTTCAAGATCACCGGCAATTTCTGTTAATTTCCATGTTTTAGCATTCTTTGTAAATGCGTCATTGGCCCATCGCGTAATTCTTTTCGCATGATATTTTCGAAGAGTACGTCTAATAACTCGCTCTTCACCAAAAAGGGTTTTCATATGTTTATACATCTTTGAAACACGCGACATAGAGTATGCAAATATTTTTTCTCGCTCATCATCTTCGCTGTAAATCAAAGTAAATATATTCAACAGCTTTAAATCTTCAAATTTTGCCTCAATTTTTATACGTTCTTTATCTTCAGCAGAGAGTCCTTCCTTGCTATCAAGATATTTATCAAGGGATTCCTTGAAACGTTTTCTTAATCCTTTTTCAGACTCTTTTTGCTGAATCTTTTGGACAACTCGGTGTACACCGTCAATAAAAGCCAAACGTTGAACGTCATTGTTGGACTTTTTTGCCTTATCGGAAATAAGGTGACGATGCCGCTGTAACACATCATCTTTTGTTTTTATTTCGTTAAGCGTGTATTTGCCAAGTCTCATAACCGTAACTGTACCCATCTCTAAATCTTTGGCAGCTTTGCTTAACATAAAACCGTGGCCGACATGACGCATCTTATCTAATTTAGCTATTAATGTATCAACAACATCAATACCGGTAAGACTCGCGAAAGCCGATTCCTTAAAAAATGACATCGCCATAATTTGATCAACATGCCCCTCGGTTACTTTAACCGGCAAACTGCTCGAAGCACGCACTAATTCTTTTTTCAGTGACTCGTAATCACCATTATTTATATAATATTCAATTTTCTTGGCAGCTTGGGGATTTTCACTGGCAATTAAACCTAAAACACTCTTTAATTGTTTATCTTGTAATATCTTTTTCAAGGCTTTTTTTTCTTTTCCTTCAGCAACAAAACCATCCAAAATACTGTAAAAAGCCTGTTCGTCCGATTCAAGTTGCTCATGTCGCTGTGCTACAATCTTTACATTGGCAATACCTTCAACAGTTTGCAACAAATCTTGTGCAAATTTTTCAGCTTTTTCTTGCCGCTGCTTTTCGGTGAGTTCTTTATGTTTCTCCAATTCTTTTTTTGTATTTTCAATAATATTTTTCTTCAACTCTTCACGTTCGGAAAAAGTAAGGGCGATAAGTTTTTCCTGCAAACCCTTAAGCTTTTCATACTTTTTAGACTGAAACCATCGCAAAAGCATTGAGCGAGACAATTTTTCTTGCTCCTCCTTTGTCAGTTCGACCGCCTCGGCCTGTTCATATGTCTTTACTTTTAGCTCTTCCGAGGGTTTTTTTTGTAGCGCTTTTTTTTGTTTTAGTGCCATTTTTATATTTATGTTAATAAATTATGCAGTACGTTTAATTTTCGCTCCCTTAGGGATAATTGTTCCTTTTGGAATAGTCGTCCCGGATTCAATAACAATAATTGAATCTTTATACGCGTATTTTTTTCGTTTTAAGCGGCCGAATAAAGACCCTAACGAAAATCCTTGCTTTCGCTTTTCCGGATACGCCGTGAATTTTCCTTTTCCTTTCACATGGAGACGCATCGAATCGGAAAGCATAATTCCTTTACCGCGAGGAATTGTGATAGTACATTTTTCTAAAGTAGTGTCTTCATCAAATAATAATTTTTTCTTCAAAC
>CAZPFH010000009.1:0-15707 GCA_964585825.1 uncultured Candidatus Peribacteria bacterium | reverse complement strand
GTAGATGTAGAATTTAATGATCTTAAAGAAGGAGACAAGGTAACTTTCGAAGTTGCTGAAGGTCCTAAAGGTCCAAATGCTACAAAAGTTTCTCTAGTTAAATAGTAGAAATTTTACTACAAAATTAACCCCCCCATCTTTTTATTAGGTGGGGGTTTTTAGTTATATTTTATTTTAGATTACGGATACTGGAAACGGTTAACCCCATAATAAAAAGGGTTGTTCCCATAAGTACAATGCTCGGGCCGGTTGGGAGATCGAGGTAATAGGAAATTATAATACCGCTTATAACAATAACTTCAGAAACTAAAATACTTGAAACAACCAATGTTTTAAATGAGTGCGCAAAAAGCTTGCCGATAGCTACAGGTATTATAAGAAGGGCGCTAACCAGTATAATTCCCAATACTTTAATTCCGAGCACAACTGAAACTGCTAAAGCTATATTGAGCCCCAATTGCAGTCTTTTTACACGTATACCTGATATGTAAGCTGTCTCTGAATCGAAAGAAATAAGTATTAGTTTTTTAAGAAAAAGAAAAATAAAAAGAGCAATAATTACACTTGTTATGCCTATGATCACTAATTCAATTTGAGTGATCGCTAAAATATTACCGAACAAAAAGCTTATTAATTCCGGTTGATAGCCCGGTTGCATACTTATAAGTAAGACTCCAAGCGCCATCCCCGAGGTGAATAAAATGCCAATTGCCGTATCGCCGCTGAGCTTATATTTGTTTTCTAAAAAAAAGATAATAATTGAGAAAATAATACTGAGGATAATAGCAACCAAAAGTGGGTTGATAGAAAAAATAATCCCCAGCGCAACGCCCGCGAGAGAAGCATGTGCTATTCCGTCGGAAAAAAAAGCCATATTGCGCAGTACTACAAAAGTTCCCAGCAATGCCAAGAGAAACGCCAATATGACGCCGGCGATCAAGGCACGTTCCATAAAAGGATAACTGAGAAAATGAAGCATGATTAATGGTTATGGTGGTGAGGTCTGAGTTGCACGTTTTTACCGTATAATTTCCGCAGTATCTCTTGTGTGATTGTTTCTTTAGGAACACCTTTGCAATAAAGATCTTTGTTTAGACAAATAACATATGTGGCAAATTTATATACCATATTTATTTCGTGTGAAATAAGAACAATTGTTACATCATGGCTTTTATTTAGATGTTCTATAATTTCGTAAAAAGTGCGTGCGCCTTCCATGTCAACGCCTGATGTAGGCTCGTCAAGAAAGAGGATTTTCGGGTTATGCAGCAGTGCACGCGCAATTAGAACTCGTTGCAGTTGCCCGCCCGAAAGATCGCCAAGCATCTTATACATGCTGTCTTTAACTTCCATTTCTTCAAGTGAATCGATGATGCGTTTATGGTCGTTTTTATGTAGTGTCAGTGACAAAAATTCATGCACTGTAAGAGGGAACGACGTATCAAATGAAAATTTTTGAGGTACATAGCCCACTTTGGAGATCATCTTTTTTGGCTGTGTACCGAAAAGCCGGATGCTGCCCGTATAAGGAATTAACCCTAAAATTGCACGTACAAGTGTGGTTTTCCCCGCACCGTTCGGTCCTACAATTGAAGCTATTTCTCCTTGCTTAAGGCTGAAAGAGACGTTGTTTACAACCGGTTTTCTGCCAAGACTTACCGTGACATTGTGTGCTTCTATAACCGGTTTATTGATTGAGTGCTTCATAGATTGTTTCTGCATTATACCGTAGCATTTTAATATAAGAATCCCGTTCTTTCAAACCGCCGAGAGGATCAAGTACATACATAGTGAGACCAAGATCTTCTACAAAAGGTCTAAGTGTTGTCGGGGAAAGTTGAGGTTCTGAAAAAACAACGCGAACATTGTGTTCCTGAGCGTGATTATACAGCTCTTCCAAATACTGCGGAGAAGGCTCTTTCCCGGGTGATGTTTGAAATACCCCGGCAATGGTAAGATTGAATTCACGAGCGAAATAATTCCAGGAATCGTGAAAAACCAGCAAGTCTCTCTTGTCGAGATCGTTCAGTGTATCGGTGATTTCCGTATGTAATGCGTTGAGATCTTGGGTATATGATGCAAGATTTTCTTTGTATTGCTCTGTATTATCGGGATCGGCAGTACACAGGGCATCGGTTATGGTTGAAGCTATTGTTATGCCATTTGCTGTATTGAGCCAATAATGCGGATCAACCGTTTCATGTTCATCGCTATTTTCGTGTGCACTTTCGTGATTTTCATGTTCGTGCTCGTGAGTAAAAGTGTGTAGCGGTATGTCTTTGCTAACTTCTATTGTCTCCACTTCTTCCAGCGAATCGGTTATGGTTGACGACCAGCCGTCAACCCCATGTCCGACTACAAAGAGAAGGCGTGTGTTTTCCAGGCGTCGTATGTCTAAAGGAGTTGGACTGAAGGTGTGCGGACTTGCACCCGGGGGCAAAATAACGTGTGAGGTAACAAGATCCCCGCCGATAGTTTTTGCTATATCGTGGATGGGGAAGATGGTTGATGCTACGTGCAGGGTGGTCTTGGAGCTTGTTTGTTCCTCGGGTTGAGTAGTGCAACCCGTAACAATAACAACAAGGCCAACAGTGCTGATGATAAAGAGGACTTTTATAATATTTTTCATATAAAACAGAGTGTTAAGAACAGGCGTTGCAAATGCCCGATAAGCTGACTGTATGCCGTATGTTTGAAAAATGCTTAATATGAGAAAAGACATGATTGCACGGTACGCACTCAATATGACCGCATTTGCGGCAAATAATATGGTGATGCGCTTTGCCGCTCATATAATATAACTTTTTGTTTTTGTAGACCTCTTTTTGCACGATATTCAGAGAGCAAAACAGTGAAAGCGTTCTATATACCGATGCCAGATCGACTTCTTTATTAATAGCGTTGTGAATTTCTCGTGCACTGAGTGGATGTTTTTTATCTAAAGCTTTAAGCAGCAATCTTCGGGGCTTGGTAAGTTTATAGCCCGCTTTTTTTATGATGGCTTTGTACATAGCACAGTTGTTATGTAACGGTACTATATACTAACTGCAAATGGTTTGCAATTAAAAGGCAAGGTATTATACCTCGCCTTTTTTATATACGATTTTATAAATTGCGCCGCGCATATCATCGGTAACGTACATAACGCCTCCCGGCATAGTTAGTACATCAACCGGTCTGCCGAGTTTTTCCCCTTGTTCGGTTAGCCAGCCGGTAATGAAATCTTGTCGTCCTTCAACTTCACGTTCATCACTTAAACTTATATGTACAAGTTTATAGCCGGTTGGGATGGTTCGATCCCATGAGCCGTGATAGGCCACTACAAGATCAAGCCACATATCTTCCGGCCATCCTTCTTCCGGAATAAACGATAATCCCAGTGGAGCGGAATGTGCTTGCAGCTCAACCTTCGGTGCAATTGTTTGCTTGCAATAATCTTCTTTTTCTCCTTCTTTAAAGGAGTTATCTCGAACTTGATCTCCATAACAATAGGGCCATCCATAGTCCGCGCCTTCTTGTAAGACGTTAATTTCATCAGGGGGCGTATTGTCTCCCAATCCGTCACGACCCATTTCGGTTACCCATATATCGCCGTAAACAGGTTCGTTTGCAAGAAAGACGGCATTTCTTAGCCCTGTTGCATAAGGCCTAAAATTTTCACCGTTTTTGTCCATTACCCATATTGCAGCTCTTTTATCATTTTCTTCAATGCAGGTGTCGCAACTTGATCCTATAGATACATACAATCGGTTATCAGGTCCAAAATGAAGCGTTCTGGTGAAATGTCTTCCTCCATCCGGGAGGGTTGCAAGAGTTTCCATTGTTCCTTCGGTATACAATTCCACCGCTGAAATTTTGTCGCTTTCGGCTATATACAAAAGTAATCCGTTTTGTGGATCAAGAGCGATACCATGGGGATTATTAAGTCCGGTAAAAATATCCGAAACCCCTTCCACTTCTCCTTGATCGTTAACTTGTATCGAACTGATAATTCCTTCTTTTGTTCGACTTACCCAGAAATTCCCCAGCTGATCGGGTCCCGCCAGGACGCGTGCGCCACTAACCTCGTCGGTAAAGGTTGAAATGGTAAAATGTTCCGGCACTTCAAGAGGAAGGTCGGTTTTGTTTGTCCCCGTAGTACTGACATTATCATCATCAGTTGGTTGTTGATCGAGCTCACAGACCGGGACGCAAACCGTTGCGCATATTTCTGCGGATTCTGCGCACCCATTGCCGCATTCATCGAATGAACCGCCGCGCTCTTTACAGTCTTCGATCATTGCCTGCGTATCGTTGTCCATTTCATAGACGATTTTGCTTGGGAATTCGTTTTGAATTGCTACCGGAGAAGAATCTTGTTCCGGTGGTTCTTCAGTTTCCTGAACGGGAGTGCACCCTGCAACAACCATAAAGCTGAGCAAGATAAGACCAATTTTTTTCATACAAACTAGGGTTAATGCTTGTTATTCTTTTTTGCTTCGTGAAATAATGAGGTAACCAATGAAAGGATGATACTAAACAAAATAGCCCACCAAATATTATCTACATGGAATCCATCTACCAGGCTTGCAGCAAGCAAAATGAGTAATCCGTTGATGATGAAAGTAAATAATCCAAGTGTCAAAATGTTGAGAGGGAGGGTGAGTAAAACAAATATTGGTTTTATTGCTATGTTGATAAGTGACAAAATGAGCCCTGCAAAAAGAGCTGTTGGCAAATCAAATACAATAACTCCGGGCAAAATGTAAGCGGAGAGGAGGATTGCTACAACCGTTGCAAGCCATTGAATAAGAAGGTACATGTGAATAATGTTAATTAACGTAGTCATAAAACTACTGTACCAAACGTTGGGAGCTCAATCAAATAACTATTAAAAATATCCAAAAAGATTTCAAGTTTTTAAACATCGGGAAGCACTCCAAGTGAGTCGTTAAACCGATTGATAAAGTTGAAAAGACCGATAACACTGGTTATTTCAACAATTTGTTCGTCGGTATACGTGTCTTTCATTTTACCGAATAAAGCTTGATCTATGTTGTAAGCGTGACATGTGGATGCCTGTGTATATTTCATTGCTGTTTTTTCTTTGTCGTCTTTTATAATGTCTATTTTTTTTATTTCTTCTTCGCTCAGACCAAAACTTTTTAGTTGAACTTTTGCCACGCTGACACAAAATTCACATTTATTAAGTTCCGAAATCTGATAGGCGACTTTCCATTTAAGCAACCTGTCGACCGAGCCTTCGCCCATAGTTGCTTGAAATAAACTGAAAAATCCTACCATAATATCTTCTCGGTTGGCCATAACTCGCATCCACTTGGGGACATTTCCGGTTGATTGCTTGATCTGTTCAAAAATTTCTTTGGCTTTTCCTTTTACTTCATCGTCACTAACGAGATGAACAAGCGGTTCGTTTGACATTAGAATATATTGTTAAATTATGAAAGTACTGTTGCAAGCGCATCTTTTATCGTTCCTGAAAAAGAAACAGATGAAACATTTCGGGTTTCCAGTGCATCTGATATTTTAGGGCCGAATTTTCCCGCTATTACTATGGCTACTTGTTTATCGGCCAGCATTTTTGCAACTGAAAATCCCGCACCTCCGCCACCGATACTAAAAGGGTTTTTTATGGTTTCCAGTAGTGATTGCTTATCATCAAAAATAAGATAAAAAGTTGCTCGTCCGGCACGATCACTGACTGTGCCTTTGGGGTCTTTTTCTTCTGTTGCTATAGCGATTTTCATGATGAATGGGTTAATAGTAAACGGTCAACGATAAATCCGTTGATGATAGAGAAAATAATCATAAGAATGGAAACAATAAGGACAAATTGCCACCCGAAATAATAAATCATTATTGGAATAAGTGGCAATTTAACGGCTCTATTATATAAGAAAATGGTGATCAATGAGTTTCGTAGTCCTCGCTCTTTCAAATCTGCAAGTAACGGATACCACAAATAAATCGGGCCGGCTGACAAAATACCAAAAATAACAGCAAGAAAACAGGCTTTGAATCCTTTATGATGCTCCATGCTTTCAGTAATTTTTTTTGCATCAACAACCATGTTTGTTATAAACATGATGAAGAAAACAACAATAAGTACAGGAAAAATTTGTATAAAAAGTGCCCCGGTTGTATATAACGAAGCACGAATCAAATCCGGATCAATAAATGCAAAACTGCCATATAAAAGTATAACAAAAATAAAAAATCGCATGGGTCCGTTTAGTTTTTTAAGTATTTTGATCATGTGAGGAAATGCAATAAGTTGACGGTTATAAGAGCGATAACTATAGCTGTTAGGAAGCTTAGGCTGTTGCGATACAATGCAAATTTTTTGCCAAGCATCATTGATTCTGCGGGTAACTGAATAATGCCAACTGTTACCCATGATAAGACAAAAGCGGTAACGGCAAAGAGACTAATATCTTGTTGTAATAATTCGCCACCTATAACATAACTGTTAATTGGATTGCCGGCTGAAATGCTGCCTATTGTTGCGCCAATAAACGCATTTATTATATTGTTGTCGGTAAATGCGCGATGGTATAAGTCGCGGGGGATTGCATTTATAAAAAAGGAAATAAGTAAAATAACTCCTATAAGAATGCTCATACTTCGCTTTAAAGCATTGAGTGTTTTTTTAGCCGATTGTCGGATAATTGTATATGACATACCGTGAGAAAAATACTCCTATTGCAAGTAATTTGCAATAGGGTTCGGGTGCGATACACGCCTACCTAATAGTTCAAAATAACTTCCAATGTTCCCGAGCCACCACGATCAAATCTGCCTTCATAGACACGCTGCACCATGGGTTTTGTTTGTAAATACTTTTTGACCAAAGGCTTAATTACCGGCATACCGTTACGAGAATGCAGCCCTTTACCTGTAATAAAAAGAACTTTGGTTAGTTGTCTTTCGGTACATTCTTCCAAAAATTCATCAACGAGGGATTTTATATCTTCCGATAAAAGTATGCCACGATCATGAAAATCAAATTCCGCCTGCGGCTTGCTTAAATTATCAAATTTATTCTTTTTTTGCTTTCGCTGTTTTTTCTTACGCTTGTTCATAGTGTTTGTTGCTATGTATTGTTATCATACGCCAATTATAAGGGTTGCACAAACTAAAAAAACCCTTATAATAGCACCTTGACATAATTTTTTAATATGGATTTGCGAAAAGAAACGCTTGAAAAATTTTTACTGGCGGGCGAACTCTATGATGCTATGAACGATGAACAAAATGGTGTTTTGACTCCATATGTAAAACGCGTAGTGGATATTCAAACTTCAATAAGCGAAGCTGCATGTAAAATAAATGCTCCTTTTTATTGTTCGAAATGTTTTGGGGGGTGTTGTACAAATGGTATCGAATTTGGAAATGACATTCCCGATTATATTTATACGATGTTCTATGTTTCTCTTGAAGAAAGAGAGAAAATAATGGATGTTATTAATGCCCCGAATAATGGCACACAATGTTCTTTTCAGGGAGAAAAGGGTTGTGCACTGCCAATTATTGCCAGACCGATTCATTGTAAACTTTTTTATTGTGCAGCTATTCCGGGGAGTAAAAAAATAATGGAAACTTTTGGAGACGCTTTAAAGGAAGCGGATATATGGTTCCGATGCGAATTGGATAAAATGAATTTACGATTTTAAATAAAATACTTTATGTTTCGTACTATCTTTTAATGAAATGTTATAATGGATGCCCCAAACGAATCATTCTCGGAAAAATTAAAAGCGCGCAAAGAAGCTGAGCGGCAAGTTGCGCTATATGAAAAGAAGAGTATGTTGTATTTAAAAGAAGGAGAGTTGAGAATTGATGATGAAATAGATTTTTTGCGAGGACGTGTTGCCGATGTTATTTACCATGCGGAAAAAGCCGGTGCCGAGGTTTCCGATTTGATTGAAAAATGGATGAATGTCGCTTCAAGAATTATTAATGCCAAAAAAAAATTACGATAAAAATTAATATATGATGCGAAAATCATATAAAGTGATAGCGCTTAGTATTGTCGGGGCAATTTTCTTAACCGGTTGTGCTGTTACCGAAAGCTTGACGCGTTCGTATATACCGTCTCGAAACTATGATGACATACTCGCACACGGAGTACATCCGTTATTGGAGATTGATTATTCGTTTCCCAATTCAAGTCAATATAAAAATGGCTGTTTTGCCTTTGCGGTAAAACATATACTTGAGTATAAATTTGATGAAACAATTGATTTGTATGAGGCCGAGAAAATTATTAATAAACCGCGAACTGTTTTGTGGGATGTTGATTATATTACAGCTTTTTTGGAAGAATACGATATAAAGCTTAAGTGGTACAAAGATGCTGAAATATTCTTTGATTTTCTTGCAGAAGGGGAGCCGCTAGTTATTCAATATCCTTATGATATTGGAGATGACACTTTCATAGGGCATTTGGTTGCCGCTTATTCTTTTGACGAAACAGGAGTTTGGGCGACTGATTCGATTAGCGGGAAAGCTATTCATATTGATTACGATCTTGTGTTTAATAAATCGGGAACGCATACGCGATATGGTTTTGCAACTGTTTGGAAGAAAAAATAAATATTGATAACCATTCCTGACTAGTGTAATGTTGGAATCACACCATTACGGAATTTGTAATCGAGAAAGGATTGAATGGAGGTGTTATTTTTTTGTATGAAGTATGAATTCGTACGCGATTCCACTGTCTTCGTCTTCTCCAAGTTTTTCGGTGTGAGAAAAAACAGAAGGGATTTCCGGATAAAAAGCGTCACAATCAAAGGTTCGATCGATATGCGTTATATAAAGGCCTGTTATTTCAGGTTTGTTAATTGTATGAGCATAAACGCTTGCTCCACCCATAATATAAACACGTTCAATTGATTTGTCGGCAAGATCAAACGCTTCTTCAATACTGTTAACGACAGTTGCGCCGTCGGCCTTATAATCTTTTTTTCTGGTTAATATAACGTTCTTTCGGTTGGCAAGCGGCCGATGTTTTTCAGGAATAGATTCCCAGGTTGTTCGTCCCATAATAACCATGTTTTGCTTGCTTTCGTCATCTGTTCCGGTCGTTTTTTGCTGAAAAAAACGCATGTCTCCCGGAAGACTCCATGGCATGAGATCTCCTTTTCCAATACCATTATTTCTATCAATAGCGACAATATGAAAAACTGGATGATTCATTATACGGCGATGTCAAATTTTATAAATGGTTCGTGCTCGTAGCCGATAAGTTCAAAATCATCGATGGTAATTTCATCGAACGGTTTTTTGGCTACTTTGAGTTGTGGTAACGGATGCGGTTTTCTGGTGAGCTGCTCTTTTAATCCTTCAATATGATTACTGTAAATATGAGCGTCTCCCAATGTATGAATAAATACACCCGGCTGAAGATCGCATTCCTGAGCCATCATAATGAGTAAGGCTGAATAGCTGGCGATATTATATGGCACCCCCAGAGCTATATCGGCGCTTCGTTGATAGAGTTGACAGTCAAGCCGTCCGTTAACAACGTAAAACTGAAAAAAAGCATGGCACGGTGGAAGTGCCATTCTGGGAAGATCTGCCGGATTCCAGGCGCTAACAATAATTCTTCGAGAAGTTGGATTATGCTTAATAAGGTCTATCGCTTCTTGCACCTGGTCAACATGTGTCATTGTGCATTTCCCCGTTTTCGGATCTTTTTCATATCGTTCCCATTTTCTCCATTGATATCCATAAATCGGACCAAGTTCACCATCTTCATCCGCCCAGGGATTCCAAATTTTCGTGTGAGGGAGCAGGCCGTCGTTAATGTTTGTCGCCCCCTTTAAAAACCATAAAAGTTCACGAATAATATTTTTTATACTTACCTTTTTTGTTGTGACAAGAGGGAATCCATCTCGTAGATCGTAACGGGTTTGCGTGCCAAAAACGGAAAGAATTCCGGTACCCGTCCTGTCCGGTTTCTCTTCGCCGTTTTCCAAAACATGTCGCACAAGATCCAGATATTGCTTCATGAGATTTTGCAAGGTTATTGGCATCTGGAATATTACCTGAGTGATGACGAGGTTTGCAAGTAGTACCCGGCACGCGAAGAGAAATGGCTTATAATAGGCATTGGCTATTTTGTACCGGGTACTCTTTGTGATATATTTGTGCCATGAACATTCAAGCGCTTAAAGAAAGGCGAAAAACCAGGGCCATCCTGGTTGGGAACATCGGCATTGGAGGTGATAATCCGGTTCGTGTTCAGACTATGACAAATACCGACACTCTTAATATTGATGCTACTGTTAAACAGGTTAACGAGTGCGCTGCGGCCGGTTCGGAGATTGTTAGAATTACGACTCCAACCGTTAAGCATGTTGATGCTTTGGCAGAAATCAAAAAGCAGGCGAATGTGCCATTGGTTGCTGATATTCATTTTGTGGCTGAAGCTGCATTTGCGGCTCTAAAAGTTGCTGACAAAGTTCGGCTTAATCCGGGGAATACTTTTAAAGATCACGATGAGTTGGTGCGTTTTATTAATGAGGCAAAAGAAGCTGGGGTTGTTGTGCGGATCGGGGCTAATCACGGTTCTCTTTCGGAAAAAATCTTGGAAAAATACGGGAACACTCCGGAAGGAATGGTTGAGTCGGCAATGGAATTTGTTCGGGCGTTTAAAGAACATAATTTTGATGATTTGGTGATTGCGGTAAAAGCTTCAGATCCACTTGTGATGATTGAGGCTAATAGGTTTTTAGTCGCGAAAATGGATGAAGAAGGGATGGATTATCCTATCCATTTAGGTGTTACGGAAGCTGGAAATGCCAGTGAAGGAAGGGCGAAATCAACCATCGGAATTGGAACACTTTTGATGGAAGGAATCGGCGATACGATTCGCGTTTCTTTAACGGAAGATCCTGTAAAAGAAATCCCGGTTTGTTACGATATTTTGCAAGCTGTGCGGCGGCGAATTACAAAAACTGAATTTATTTCGTGTCCTTCTTGTGGGCGAACGCTTTTTGACATCGAAAAAGTTACAAATGAGATAAAGAAAAAACTTGGTCATTTAAAAGGTGTCCGAATAGCAATAATGGGATGCGTAGTAAATGGTCCGGGAGAAATGGTTGAGGCTGATTTTGGATACGTTGGCGCTGGCCCGGGAAAGATAAGTCTATACAAAGGTCATCAAGTTGTTAAAAAAAACATTCCGGAAGAAGGAGCAGTTGATGAGCTCATTAATCTAATTAAAGAAGAGGAAAATTGGGTTGATTAGAAAATTCTTTTGCCTTTTCAAAAGTGCGATGATACAGTGGAGGGTGAGTACGTACTCACCATAAATAACTCATACTGTATGCGTCGCGGAGTTGCTACATTTACGCTTGATCACGGGAAATGTCCGGCTTGGCTGTTTGAAAGAATGGTTAAGCTCGGTCGAGAAATAGTGCAGGTTCTTGTTGCCGAATATGGACCGGACGAGTTCATTAAAAGAATCGCGGATCCTGTGTGGTTTCAATCGCTTGGAACGGTACTTGCGTTTGATTGGAATGCCAGCGGTCTTACAACCATTTTAACAGCTGCTTTAAAAGAGGCTATTCGCGGGCAAGAAAGGCAGCTTGGGGTTTTTATTTGTGGTGGAAAAGGGAAGACCTCGCTCAAAACACCACAACAAATTGAGAATTGGGGGTCATGGTTGAGCCTTCCTGATCGTTATGTGGATAATTTAATGTATAATTCTAAAATGAGCGCCAAAGTGGATAGCGCTTTGGTACAAGATGGTTTTACTCTTTATCATCATTCGTTTTTCTTTAGTAAAAACGGTGCGTGGACCGTAGTGCAACAAGGAATGAATAAAAAAGAAAAAACGGCGCGTCGGTATCACTGGTCGTCCGATAACGCTGTCGATCTTATCGTCGAGCCTCATAAAGGTATCGTTTCCGATCCGTATCAAAATAAAAAATCAATACTGAATATGACGGCTTGTGAAGGAAGTACTAATAGAAATCTTACTGTAGATATAGTTTCAAACGGAAACTATATGAATCTTATGAGAGATATACAGGTATTGCGAAGTCACTCTTCACATCTTTCAAAAATGGTAAGTATGAAAGTGAATAAAGATCAGCTTACTCTCTTGGAACTTGCGCCAAGAGAATTTAAAGTTCATCCGGTAATGACAGATACTTTCAATAAAAGTGCATATCTCGATAAAATTCTATGGAAAATATGTGATGTTCAGCCGGAGAGTTATGAAAAATTACTTTCTATGAAAGGAGTGGGCCCAAAAACCATGAGGGCATTAGCGCTTGTATCGGAAATTATTTATGGCGCACCCGCTTCATATAAAGATCCTGCACGTTACAGTTTTGCCCATGGCGGTAAAGACGCAACCCCGTATCCAGTTCATCGCAAGCGATATGATCAAACAATACAAGTTTTTAAAAAAGTTGTGCAAAAAACAGGGCTTGGATATACAGAAAAAAGAAGGATATTAAGCAAGTTGACCGGTATGTCGTAATTACAAAGAGTCGTTTAAAAAGGGTAGTTTTAAACCATACCCAGGGTTGATATAAATAACGAATGTTACGAGCAGTCTCCTCCACAACATCCGCCTTTTCCGTCTCCTCCAGTCATACTTTTCGTGGTTAGACATTACATAGAAAGTTGTTTTTATTGTAGCATAAAGAGCGCGGCGGCTACATAAAAAATATAAATAATAACAAAAGAAACAATTTTACTGGTATTCATTGCACGTGACCTATCTTGCTGAAAGAAGAGTATGTTGACTATGTAGGCAAGAAAAATAAAAGCTAGAATAAGGCTTATAACTTTTGGATTCGTATATATTGAAACAAAAAATCCCGTGTTGGGCAGGACAAGCGGCAAACTATTGAGATAGTACCCCCCGATAATCAAACTGAAAAAATGAAGTAGTTGATCGGTGATAAAAGGTAGAGCGTAGATATCAAAACGAAGCGCTATGTTGATTTTTGTTTGATCGACAATAAAATGAAAAATCGAAATAAAAATAACAATCGCCCATGTTTCCCAAAATATGAGATAGGGGAAAAGCAGAAGTAAAGCTACAACGGCAAAAATACCAACATGAATAAAAACACCTGCTATATGTTTTGTTTTTAAGGCAATAAGACGATTTGATTGAAGTATAAAATCGGCGAAAAGATGAGCTATAATGAGGTATGTCATTGCCATAAACTGAATATTTAATCGTTAGCGGTAAAGTTTTCGTTGCGCATATTTTCTTTAATCCGATGAATAAATTCTGAACTTATTTGTTCCGCAAGCGAAGGATTATTGTTGATCAATGTATAGAAATCCTCTTTTTTAAGTACAAAAATTTCACTTTCTTCAAGAGTCATTGCACTTGCATTTCGTGGTTTTTCCGAAACAAGGGCCATTTCTCCGAAAAAGGCATTGTCGTTTAACGTTGCCAATACAACTTGCTCTTCTTCGTCATTACCGGGTCCTTGAAAAATCTTAACTTGTCCTTTTTTAATAATAAACATAGCATCTCCTTGATCTCCTTGAGAAAAAAGCAAATGATCAGTCGGATAATATTCAAGGGTTATTTTGTTTGAAATTAATCGAGTCGATTCCTTGTTTAGTTTTTTAAATAAAGGAACTTTTTCGAGGATTGTAAAAATAGGATTTTCGTTATTCATGTGTAATTTGGTTTAAAGAGATAAAAAAGAATAGAAGTCTTTCTTTTTAAATATATAAATATGACAATCTTCAAGACAACGAATGGAAGCATTGCGTGGTTTGTCGTTTAAGAGGGCCATTTCACCAAAAAAATTGTCGGGATATAAAACGGCTATTATTTTTTCTTCGCCCTGATCGTTTTTCCGAAGTACTTGTGCTTTTCCCGATTCAATAACATAAAATGTATCGCCTTTTTCACCTTCGCGAATAATGTATTCCCCCTTTTTATATGTTTTGGATGTTGTGTTTTTAACTACATCGGCTAGGTCATCTTCGTCAACATCATTAAGAATTGGAATGTTTTTAAGAAGATTTATAAGGTTGGATCTCATATATCGATATTATGATACAACGGTGTTATTATACCATGATTAAGCCAAAAAAGGAAGTGTCGTAGTGGAAAAATGATCAATTGTTGACTTCGCGCGCATTAATTACTTTTGCAGAGGTGAAATCCAAAAAGGTATATGTCCAAACCGCAACTGAAAATACATGTACCACTGCCGCCAAATAGGAAGCGAATAATAAGAAGAAGATACTTAAAATTCCCAATATAATAAGTCCATACTCCGGAAGAGAAACAGACGCATAATATGCAAGTCCCACAACGATCATGGCCGGAACGACAATCACCAGTATGATTTGTATAAGAATGCGCACAGCGATAATCAACATAAGAATAACCAGCATGAAAGTTTGCTGAAGATTCAAAATAACCAGTGTGCAACTTTTAACAATGCCGTCCATAACGCCCGTTTCATCGATAACGATATAATATTCGGCGAAAGTAAATAAAATATGGAGGATAAAGGCCACAACAAGAATAATGCTTATAATGGGGAAGAGGGTTTTGAAAACTTCAGGCCCTAAATTGCGCAGGATAAATGCTGCTTCGGCTGAAATAGCAATAAAGCTGAATGTCCCCATAAGCAAAGTGTATTCAAAATACGGCAGAAAACGAAGTATCCCATATTTAATTCCTTCGGAGAGAGTGGTTTTTTGCCCATGCCTCCTTCTTGCAATAACTTGGATCATTGCGGCATCCAGCAATACCGGCAATAAAAAATATAATATGGTTAGCACAATACCGATAATAATAAGTGGTAATGTTAACTCAATGTTATCTCGAATAAAATTCAAGATAGTTGTTAGCGCGACGTAGGCAAAGCTTTGGGGAGCATCATCAAAAAGAGGGGAAGATTTGAATGCTAGAATCTGATAAGTTACATAGCCGATACCAACCACAGTGCTAAGAAGTGCCGGCATAAAACCATACCAGCGTATTAACTTCTTATTGCTTTGCGTAAATTGCCAGGCTTCGAAAATGCGCTCTTTATAATTCATGATATTGTTTGGCGATAACAATCCTATTGTAAATTGCTTCTTGAGCAAGTCAAGCACCACGGTTTTATTTTGACAGCTTCGATGCGAAAACAGTATAGTGATCATGTTTTGAATATTTACCCACTCATATACCCATGCCTGACACAATCAAAACAATTACGCATGAAAAGATGGTATGGCACAATATTACGAAGCCAACCGAAAAAACGGTTGAATATTTGAGTAAGAAATATAAGTTTCATCATCTTGATCTGGAGGATTGCCTTTCAAAAATACAGCGTCCTAAAATTGATGAATATGATAAATATCTTTTTATAGTCTTGCATTTTCCCTATTACGATAAAGAAAGTGATTCTATCCAAACCGATGAACTAAATATTTTTATAGGCAATTCATATGTGATTACTTTGAGCCCGGGAAATAAAGTGCTTGGCGGATTATTTAATAAAATAAAACGCAGTTCAAAATTAAAAAAGAAGTTCTTGGGGTCAACATCGGGATATCTTCTGTATCATATTATTGATCGAATGTTTGCGGCTTGTTTCCCTCTGATTGATTCGCTTTCATCTGAAATTGACGATATTGAAAGTGCTGTGTTTGAAATTGAGGCTCCCAAAGATATGCTAAAAGACATTTTGTCCTTGAAAAAAGATATTATT
>CAZPFH010000008.1:0-17028 GCA_964585825.1 uncultured Candidatus Peribacteria bacterium | reverse complement strand
CAAGCGGAATGTGAAAAGGTAGCTAAAAAATTACAAAAATTTGGCGTAAAAACATTGGCAATCGCATGTGATGTTTCAAAAAAGAAGGAAGTTGATAATTTAATCAATGAAACCGTAAAAAAATTCGGCAAACTGGATATTTTGGTTAATAACGCCGGTATTTTCCCATTTGTACCTTTTTCAAAAATGACAGAGGACGATTGGGATAAAGTGCTTGATATAAACTTAAAAAGTATATTTTTATGTTCTCAAGCTGCCGTAAAGAAAATGAAGGCCGGAGGAAAAATCGTGAACATTTCATCAATTGCTTCATTGGTTGGTTTTGAGGGATTGGTTCATTATTGTGCATCAAAAAGCGGATTAAATGGAATGGTTAGGGCTCTTGCGTTGGAGCTCGCGGGTAAAAAAATAAATGTAAACGCCGTTGCGCCCGGCGCTATTGAAACACCCGGTGCTAAAAAAGGCATGACGGATGATGCTAAAGAAGGAACTATCGCTTCTATTCCATGGAAAAAAATGGGTAGTCCGGACGATATAGCGCAAGCCGCTGTTTTTTTGGCTTCCGATAAATCCAATTACATTACAGGACAGGTGTTGGTAGTTGATGGCGGTTGGACTTTGCGCTAATACTTCTCTTTGTTATATTTGTTATCGCTATCCGATATGTGGCTTATTTTAGTCTTATTTAATTAAAAATTCAGATCCTCTAATTCAACTATCTTTACAGCATCAGGCTTTTCCTCGCCATACCAAGCATCATAATTGATGACCCGATTTTTATCTTTTCTAAATAAAGCTCGTAAGTGCCAACGAACCTCGTCAATCACCAATTCGGCACCTTCCCGTTCAGCCGTAAATTCCGGCTTTTTAGGATTAGATAAACTAAATCTCTGCACAACTTCTCCGGCTCTTTTACAAATGACACCGGCTATTTTTTCTTCCGGTTCAGCTTTAGCTCCTTTGGAATCAACATAATTAACTGTTGAAGGGGCAGGAAATGCTAAATCGGGCTCAGCTGTTATTACAGGGTTTCCATAAGGACCGGAATTTACTTCGTAAAATCGTTTTGTTCCATCCGGAGCAGGATTGTCAATATGGTAACCGTCATCATCAGCAGTAAGATGCCATTGATCATTGTATGTGTTTTTTACTTCCATATTATTTTGGTTAAAGGTTAAATAAGGCAAAAACTTAACACATATTGTGCAAAATGCCAAGATTAGATCAACAAAAACGTGTTAATCCCGATACGCTTGTTCCCCTTTGAGCCGGGATTTAAATGAAAAATCCTACGATTTCTATCACCATTCCGGTTAAGAACAATAAAGAGAGTAAAATTACAAGCATTTTGCTTAAATGCAATTGATATTCCGGTATTCTGTTGCCCTGAACTTGTGCTTTTCTATGTATTGTTAAAACGATTATAATAATTAATCCGCCAGCAATAACCCCTCCAAAAGTTATTACATTGGTGAAGGAGAAGAAGTCGAATAATTCTAGTAATAAGAATGCCACTATGGGTAATATGGAAGATTTAAACCACGCTTTTTTCTTTTTTTCCCTGTAATCGACCATGAAACTCCTTTCCAAAGCCGTCCCCAGAGCCAGATAAGAAGTAAACATAGTTATTATCCCTATTATAATAAATAGTGGCCCTAAAGATATTGTTGAAACTTGCGGTGTATTCTCTCCGGCAATTCCCACAACCATAAATGTAAAAATTGCATAAATAAAAATAGTTATGATCGAGCCAACGATTATTACTTTTTTAGTTAGTTTTTCTCTTTTCTTTAAAACTCTTACGACTGAAGGCAGAGAAAAGAATTCAATTAATGAAAACAAAACAACTCCCAACGGCAAAAAGAAGTATGATTTGTTAAATCCTAAGTAGTTCGAAAAATTAATATCTTTTGCAAAAAATATTGCAATTGTAACTAACATAAAAATCAAAGCCCCTACTCCCAATTTTTCATATTTTCTTAAAGAATAAACCCCTCTCCATAACAGATAGGACATGAAAAAACCGAATAAAGCGCCTAAACCCACTTCGTAATTGCCGTTCCCAAATATCAGGTAACTTAAACTTTGTCCGACACCGATCATGTAAGCGAGTAGTGCCGAAAGTATGGCAAAGACAACTAAAATGAACATTATTTTTTTACCTTTTCCTCCTAAATATTTGTAAGCATATCCCACTAGTTGATGTTCACCCTTGGTCCTAAGGATGATCTCCCCGAAATATAGATTTACCAGAAGGATAAGCGACCCCAATAAAAGCAGGTATCCGATTGTTACAAAAAACCCTGATTTTACTGCTACATAAGGCATACCTAAAAATCCAACACCAACAACAGTGCCCACAATTATTGATATTGCAGTGATTACGCTTCTGTTTTTTTCACTTATTTTCAACATATTTCTAAGCAATTAAAATGCTTTGCAAAAAAATAAACTTCACGAAAGAAATTTTATCACACTTTGTATAGGGAAATAAATTAACAGAAGGTATTAAAGAAATTACCTCGTCAACTTTGCATATAATGCAGACGTTGATTGAAATAATTTCGATTCTTTCTTTCTGCCCTTCTTTCTTTTAAAATAAAAAAAGCAAAATAAAATATTTTCTCCTCAAATCGTTCTAAAATGATTTTAATTTAAAATATATATGAAAAGTTATCACCATTTGTCAGCAAAAGAAACTATTCGGAAGCTTAAAACCGGCAAAAAGGGGTTATCCCGAAAAGAATTTTTGTCTCGTATTAAAAAATACGGATACAACAAGCTTCCCGAGACTAAAAAGTTATCACTCATTTCTTTATTTTTCGGACAATTCAAAAATCCGCTGATTTATATTCTTTTTTTCGCATTGATAATCAGTTTTGCCACAAAGCATTACATGGATGGCTGGATTATCTTTGCGGTAATAATGATCAGTACGGTTGTAGGTTTTTTTCAGGAATACAAAGCCAATAGGGCACTTTCTCAACTTAGGCAATTAATAAAATATAAAGCGAGAGTGATCAGAGAAGGAAAAGAAATTATTATTACTCAAGAGGAAGTTGTGCCGGGGGATATTATCTTATTAAGCCCCGGAGACAAAGTCCCTGCTGATGCGAGAATTTTAGAAGCCAAGAATTTGGAAGTCATAGAGGCCTCTCTGACGGGAGAATCAATGCCTATTGAAAAAAATACAAAAGCAATGGATGAAAAAACAGCTATGGCGGATAGAAAAAATATGGTCTATTTAGGAACCGTAATTTCAAGGGGGAGTGGTAAAGCCGTAGTTACAGCTACAGGTTTGGAAACGCAAATCGGCAATATAGCCAGCCTGGTTAATGAAACCGAAGAAGGAGTTACTCCACTCCAAAAACAAATGCTCGGTTTTGGTAAATTGATCGGTATTATTCTGATTTTTATTAATGTGGCGATTTTTGGGCTCGGTTTACTTATGGGCAAGTCGTTGCTTGAGATGTTTATGACTTCCATAGCCATGGTAGTGGCTGCCGTTCCAGAAGGCCTTTTACCGGCAATGACAGTCATTTTGGCGATCGGAATGCAGAGGTTGGCAAAGCAAAAAGGATTAGTTAGGAAAATGCTTGCAACTGAAACTTTGGGTTCTGTTTCTGTTATTTGTTCGGATAAAACCGGCACCTTGACTCGAGGCGAAATGCGGGTGGCGGAAATTATTACTGAAGAAAATAAATTATCACATGACGGCAAAAATTTTTCCGAATCTATTAAGCCGGACGGTGATGCAAGTCACATTACGGCTTTGAAGATAGGACTTCTCTGTAATAATGTGATTGTGGAGAACCCTGATGATGAAATTCATAAGTGGAATATTATCGGCAATCCTACGGAAAAAGCGCTCTTGTTAGCCGGAAGAGCCGCCGGGCTGCATAAAGAAAATTTGGAAAAGGAAACTCCGCGAATTGCAGAATTACCTTTTGAATCCGAATACAAATACATGGTGACCGGACATAAACTCGGAAAAGAACAGTTTATAGCTTATATAAAAGGCGCGCCGGAAAGGATTTTGCCTTTCATGTCTTTCGTTGACGTTGAAGGGAAGCCGGAAAAATTAACTGAATCTAAAAAGAAAAAAATTCAGAAACAATGTGACGAGTTGACAGCTACAGGTCTTCGAGTGCTTGCTGTAGGGTACAAGCTGAGAAAATACCAAGGGCAAAACGTAGAAATTGAGCACGAAGATCTTAAAGACTTTGTATTCGTAGGGTTGATCGCCCTTAAAGATCCTTTGCGACCTGAAGCTAAAGAAACCATAGAGCTTTGCCAAAGCGCGGGAATACGCCCTGTCGTTGTAACCGGCGATCACAAGCTCACTACTCTGGCCATATTAAAAGACTTGGGCTTTGAAGTATCGGAAGAAAATATTGTAGAGGGGGTGGGGCTGGATAATATGTCTGATGAAAAACTAAAATCAATAATTAATAAAATTGTAATTTTTGCCCGGGTTGAACCACGACACAAAATTAGAATCGTTAAAGCGCTTCAGGAAAACGGCGAAATTGTCGCTATGACCGGAGATGGCGTTAATGATTCGCCGGCTCTCAAGAAATCAGACATTGGGATCGCGGTTGGTTCGGGTACGGATGTGGCAAAAGAAACCGCCGATCTGGTTTTATTAGATGATAATTTTAAGACTATAGTTGGAGCTATTGAGCGAGGGCGAGGCACTTTTGATAATATTCGTAAAGTAATTCTTTATCTGCTTTCCAATTCCTTTACCGAGGTTGTTCTCATTTCCCTTTCTATTGTTCTGGGCTTACCTTTGGCCTTATTGCCGGTACAAATTCTCTGGATAAAAATGATTGAAGATTCTTTGCCTTCCATGGCACTGGCTTTCGATCCCGTGAATAAAAATGTAATGTCTCGACCGCCAAGAAAAAAAGATGAAGCTATTTTAAATAATAAACTGAAAAAACTTTTGGTTTTATTTATTGTTATTTCCGATACGCTGCTTTTCAGTATTTTTTACTATTTCTGGAAAACCACGGGGGATACAGCTTTGGCGCAAACAATAGCCTTTGTAGGACTCGGAATCGCTTCGCGGTTTTACATCTTTTCTATTCGGGGATTAACGCAATCGATTATTTCATACAATGCTTTTCAAAATCAGTTCGTAAACTGGTCAACTGTTTTTGGATTTTTGATGATTATTATCGCGGTATATGTACCATTTTTAAATAATATTTTACATACCGTTCCTCTGGGCATATATGAGTGGATGATTCTAATTATTTACGCAATTATTACTTTGACCGTCTATGAAATTGGGAAAAAGATTTTCGTTAATCGAGAAACAAAAGAAATATAATAAGTAGTTAAAGGCCAATCAAAGACCCCTTGCTTGACAAAGAAAGATGATTATGACAATATAAGCTCTCGTTTTTCAAAGCGGGCACCTATTATCATCTAATCATTTTTAATGAAAGAAAAGAAAAACTATTTACTGAAAGGCGTTTTTGATCCGGTTCTTGATACGAAAACCGTACATGAAGAGCAACCGACCGTGCTTGAGCTTGTTACAAGTGTGAGGGCTGAAGCACATGAACAATATCCGCATAACTTATCTTCAAAAACACAACTTATTGTTGACGGTGTGCGACATTCAATTGCTATCGTTTTTAAAGATACTCAAGATCGATATGTTTTAATTAAGCGTAAAACAATAGAAAGCAACCCCTATAACAACGATCATAATAAGCCTGAAGAACTTGCATCTCTTCAAGGGTATGATTTCCCGTTGGCAAGTCGGGGTGTGCTTCCGGACAGCTCTTTTAAAGTGCATAACTGCTTGGATGACGCTCCAATACGCAACATTGCTTATATGGGAATTGCACATGAAGAGTCGGAACAGCAAAATGCTAATGATGATGCGGAAAAAGTATCTATGCCATGTTATGAAGCGACTATAGATGAAAAATTCGTGGATCAAGCTGCCAAAGAGAACGGAACTGTTTTGAACAAGAATGCGATTTTATCATTGCAACCACAAGAATGTTCTTCAAAAGTACATGTTTTAAAAAAGTATATAAGAGATAGATATAATGATTTGACATAAGGGTGCTTAAGTTGTTTTTTTACCTGCGGCGTGCTAAAATAGAAAGATAAATATTTAACAAATCAAGTTGTTATGCCGATTGGTACAAATGTGCACAATCATATCATTCATCGTAAAAAGAAAAAGAGGCAAAAACAAAAAACACATAAACAGGTAAAGAAAAATATTCTTGATAGAATGGTTTATTTTGCCGGGATAGCCGGTCCGATTATGACTTTGCCGCAAGTATTTAAAATATGGAACGAAAAAAGTGCCGAGGGTGTTGCGCTTGAAACATGGGTTACATATTTATGCCTTTCAACCATTTGGATTTCTTATGGGTTGCTTCATAAAGAAAAGCCGTTGGTTATTATGTATAGTTCGTATTTCTTCATTCATATATCGATTATTATCGGCGTATTTTTATATACCTGATTTGTCAAAAAGCGCTTGCTTGACAAAGCGTATCATATCATTGTAGTATCTATCTCCTATATAAAATGGTTTTTTATTATGCGTAAGAAAATCGAGACATTATTTGGCGATAGAGTCGACAATATAAAAATGATGGAAATAATAGAGAAGAAGCTCCCAAATTCAATATGGGTTATTGACGCATCTTTAGAAGATGAAATTGCTTGGATTTCCAGTGCGGTTTCCATGCAGCGCGGTTATAGTCCTGAAGAAGTTATGGATCAATCTTTGTCGGATATTTTTCCCGAAGAATCATTGAAAAAAGTGTACGAAGTATTGCAAGAAGAGTATGAAAAAGAAAAACAGCCCGATGTTGATAAAGATCGTATTCGTACGGTTGAACTGGAAATGAAATGCAAAGACGGATCAATCATATATACGGAAAATAAAATATCTTTTTTGTATGACGAAAAAGGAGCATTAACGGCTTTATTGGGAGTAACGCAAGATGTTACTGATAAAAAACTTGCCGAAGACAGGAAAGAACTCGCTATTCGTATTTTGGAATGTCTTAATACGGATGAAGATATTTATGCAACAATCGACGATATTACAAAAATGATTCGAGAAAGTTTAAAGATAAGCTGTGTCCTTGTTCAGTTGATCGAGGATGATACGAATAAAGTTTTATATTCCAGGGGCAGTATTGAAAAACCGAATAACGATGAACCGAATACGGATGTGCATTCCTGTTCTTTGTGTAGTCATGAATCAGAAATAGATAAACATCCGTATATAGAAAAAACACAGAAGGGTAGTATTTGGTTAAATTGGCCCGATACATTTCAATTTGATAGCGAAGAAAGTGAAAAAGAACTGCCTTTGTGTGTTAAAAAGGGTTGTCTGTCAATGGCTATTGTGCCTATTCAAACAAGAAGACGTGTTCATGGTGTATTACAAATGTGGTCTGATCGTGAAAAAGTTTTTAATAAAAAAATGATGCGTTATTTTGAACGCATTATGGTGAGTATAGCCGTGGCACTTGAAAAAAAACAAATGCAACAGGAGATAGAAACTCAAGTAAAAGCAATGAGACATATGCAGCGGATAGAATCGGTTGGAAGATTGGCCGGTGGCATCGCTCATGATTTCAATAATCTGTTGACGGTGATTAAAGGATTCGGTGATTCGCTATTGGAGCGTGATGATATTGTCGAAGATGCAAAACAAGATTTGGCTCAGATATATAGTGCGGCTCAAAAAGCCGAGCAGCTAACAAAGCAATTACTTGCGTTTAGTAGAAAACAAGTATTGCGCAGAGAGGCACTTGAAATAAACGATGTTTTTGAGAGCTTGCAAGAAATGTTAAAACGATTAATTAATTCAAATATAACTATTGATTTTATTTCCGGAGACAGACCGTTATTCATAGAAGCTGACAAGACGCAGGTTGAACAAATAATTCTAAATATCGTGGTCAATGCTCGTGATGCAATGCCCAAAGGTGGAACTGTTACTGTAACTACAGAGGGAAAAAAAGTTTATAAAGAATATGTTAATAACAATGGACTTGTGCAGAAAGGGAAATATGTATCTATATGCATTAAGGATACCGGTGTTGGTATACCTCAAAAAGATCTTAATAGTATTTTTGAACCTTTTTATACAACAAAACCTGTAAATGAAGGCAGTGGCTTGGGACTTTCGGTTGTTCATGGTATTGTTCGACAACACAATGGACATATTATTGTTAATAGCGCGGAAGGGAAAGGAACCACCATTGAAGTATTGTTGCCGATGCATAAGCTCCCGCATACATTGCCGCGAAGTGCTGAAAATCAAGATGTTGAGTATGAGCAAAAGGCAGACTTAAAGGGAAAAGAAATCTTTGTTGTTGAAGATGACGTTGCGTTAAAAAAACTTGTACTCCTTGTTTTACGAAAAGCCGGAGCAAATGTGGTTTCAGCAAATGATTTAGAGGAAGCCAGAAAGCTTTTTGAAGAACATGGCGGTAAGTTTGACTTTGTTTTATCCGATTTTGCATTACCGGATGGTAAAGGTACTGACTTTTTGAATGAAATTTTTAATGAAGGGTACGAAGGTGCGGTTTTGTTAACCAGCGGCTATACATTTGACACAGATATATACGAAGATTTTAGTGATTGGAAGCCGCCGTTTATGGAAAAACCGTTTTCGCCAAAGGAGTTGGTTCAGCGAATATCGTCTTTAATTAAAGAAAAGAAATAGTGTATAATCAAAAGTGTTTTTATAACCCTTTGATCGTATGCTTATGATTGAATCAATTAACCCTCTTGCAGTAGTAACGGCTGCGGTTATTTCTTTTATTGTTGGAAGTTTGTGGTATTCTCCTTTTTTATTTGGAAAGCATTGGGCAAAACTTGTCGGTATAAAAAAAACAAAAAATGGTATGAACTACGGATGGATGCAATTTCTTGTTTATTTTGCGATGATGTTGGTAACAAGTTTTGTTGTTGCTCATGCGCTACTGTTTACAGCTGCAACAACGGTTGCGGAGGCACTGGTTGTATCATTTTGGATATGGCTTGGTTTTGTTGCACCAATTACGCTGGGAGGAATATTATGGGAAAATAAGCCGATTACGCTTTTTGTACTGAACAATGCGTTCAATCTTCTGTCACTTTGTATTATAAGCACTGTGTTGGTGACATGGAGTTAGAGGTAGGTAAGATATATTTGAAATTATGGGTGAAACCACGCAATACGACACATTGATTCGATCGCACAGAAAAAGTATTTCATTACATGTAAACGATGAAGGGCTTCTTGTTGTGCGGGCTCCGCATCATGTGAGCAAACAAAGAATCCATCGTTTTATTCGAGAAAAAAATCGTTGGATCAAAGAAAAAAAACAGGCAATGCGCCAACAATTAAAGCAACGTGAACATATGCGGCCTTTGTTGAATAAGGAGGCAATCAGTCGTACAAAAAAACGAGCACGATCCTATTTTAAACAACGTCTCGAGTATTATGCCGAGCGATATGGATATGAATTTAATGTAATTCGTCTTTCGGGAGCAAAAACAAGATGGGGGTCTTGCAGTGCCGATAATAATATAAGGCTAAATTGGAAGTTAATGTTTGCCGAACCGCGCGTGATTGACTACGTTGTTGTTCATGAACTTGTTCATACACGTTACAAAAATCACCAGAAAAAATTTTGGGCCGCTGTTGCACATGCGCATCCTTCATATAAAGAAGATCGTGTATGGTTGAAAAAGCATGCTTATCTTTTATCAATATGTTCGTAGTTGATAATGCGTTACATCGTCGTTCCCTTTACGATATTTAAATGTTTTTTTAGCTTGCATGGTTTCAAGAAACGATGTTGAAGAGTACGGTATTCCTTTTTTGAGTTTGTTGGGAGATGTATAGACTATAATGTGATCGACGGCGCCCGCCTCAATAAACGAATCCCAAATATGGGGGCCTCCTTCAACCAAAAGGGAGCTTATATTATTTTGTGCGAGCGTAGTGAGTAGTGGATTAATATCAATTTTCCCAGCGCTGTTTAGCGTTACGTGAAGCACCTTTCCGTGCCGAGGAGTAAACGAAGGCGGGCGCCCGACTACCCACCATGTTTTATGCGCATATTTATCGTTCATAATGTGAAGATGCTTGTATTTATGAAGTATGCCGCGACTATCCAAAATGATGCGAATCGGATTTCTTCCACTGATATTTCTCACCGTCAAACGAGGATTGTCTCGTAGCCCTGTTGTTTTTCCAATAAGTACCGCATCATATTGACTTCGTAACATATGTACTTCTTTGTGGCTTTCTTCTCCCGATATTTGCAAAGGAGATCCATCGGAAAGGGCAATATAATTATCTTTCGAACGAGCTATTTTCAAGGTTACATATGGTTTTTTTTCGGTTATCCATTTAAAGAAAAATTGATTAAGCTGACGTGATTTCTGTTCCAAAACGGGATAAGTCACCCTAATGCCATGTTTTTTTAAGATGGAAATCCCTTGCCCCGCAATATCCGGATTGGGATCGATACATCCAATTACAACATGAGAAATATTTTCACTAATAATACGATCGGTACACGGAGGTGTCTTCCCGTGAATCGAACATGGTTCCAAATTAACGTATAGTGTTGCACCTTGCGCCTTGCCGGCAACATTATCGAGCGCATTTGTTTCAGCATGTTTTTCCCCGAACTTATAATGATATCCTTCTGAAATTATAGTACCGTTTTTAACAACGACGCATCCGACAAGCGGATTTGGACTAACCAAACCTGCTCCTTTACGTGCAAGTTGCAGGCATCGCTCCATGTAATGCTTATGACTAGAGTTTGACAAAACGCTTTTTTAAAGTTAAGGTTTCTCCTTATCCTGAATTGACAGGGAATTATTATTTGCTACAATTACTATACTATAACACGTATCCTCATGTCTTCGTCAGAAACACAATCAATGGAAGAAAAATTAAGATTACTCGCTTCACTCGGCGGCTCACCGGAATTACTAGATGACGCTGAAGAGTTGCAGCAGATTGAGGATGAACAAGAAGAAATACGAAAGAAAATCGAGCAAATACAACGAGATCTTAGTATACTTCATGTTGCTGCATAAGCGTTTTGTAGCATAGCGTTTTACAAGATATTTTTTTGGTGTGCAAGCTAAATATTACTTTGTTAAGCCAAAAACTTTGACTTTTACTGTGAAAAACTATTACATGAAAAAGCTAAAATAAATTATTACTTAATATGCGCTCACTATTATGAAAACTCATGAAACAGATACCGGTAACGAGAAGCCGAATAATTCGCCTGAAGAAAGTAATCATCGAAGGCGCGCTTACGAAGCGGAAGGAGAAAATCGTCTTGTTCAACGAGTGCAACTTAAATTTAGAGAAGCTGTAGGTAGGGCGATGGAAGAAATTTCGGATAAAGAAATTCGAGAGGGGATTCAAGCAATACAACAAGATGTTCTTATTTTGCTTCGAAAATTACAGGAAGAGGCGGGACTCAACGACAAGTCCTTACAAATGTTTGAAGATGAAATTATTGATGCCAAAGTGAATGCGTTTATTGCTACAACGGCATTGGAAAGCGAACGCAAAATGCGACAACATTTAATGAGACAGAATAATGAATTGAAGGAAACGCTGGGTTCGAGTCAGGCTGAGCTAAAAAAAGAAATGTATGATGATTTAACCGGATTATACCGAAAGAAATATCTTTTGAACGGTTTAAGAAAGACAATTTCATTGTTGCAACGCGAAGCGTATAACGCACCGGTTCCGTTATCGGTTATGTTTTTTGATGTTGATCATTTTAAAAATGTAAACGATAAATACGGTCATCAAACGGGTGATGAAGTATTGGCTACAATGGGAGAACTGATCGGTA
This sequence comes from uncultured Candidatus Peribacteria bacterium, assembly GCA_964585825.1. Classification (GTDB taxonomy): domain Bacteria; phylum Patescibacteriota; class Gracilibacteria; order UBA1369; family PNNO01; genus PNNO01. The sequence continues at coordinate 5,146 of CAZPFH010000008.1, read as the reverse complement.
CAATGTTTCAGCGTGAAAGCGACACTGTGGGTCGATACGGAGGAGAAGAATTTGTTGCCGTTTTGCCGAGATGTAATATAAAAGATGCTGCAAAATTGGCGGAAAGTTTACGTACGGTTGTTGAAGATACGCCAATTAAGACATCTCATAAGGGTAAAATTGAAACATTCGGAGTGACTATTAGCGTGGGAGTGGTAACGGCTTTATTGCACAAAGTAACTGATGGGAAAACCGGACGAGCAATGGATTACATCCTAAAACAGGCCGATACGTTGCTTTATGAATGCAAGCAAACCGGAAGGAACAAAGTGTCTCTTCGTGAAGTTAATGTTGGTGAAAACCCCAAAGAGTTAGGCGGCGTTCTGGTATAAGGTTATTGTCAGACGCGAAAATATTCTTTACAATGCTTATAGCTTTTATATAAGCCTTTGGCATGATTGAACTTTTAAAGCAAACGTATAAAGAGTGGAGGATTGACAGGGCAACGTTATTGTCGGCTTCGCTTACGTTTTATACGTTATTTGCTTTGGCGCCCATTTTAATTATTATTATTGCTGTTGCAGGATTTTTTCTTGGAGAACAAGCTATACAGGGAGAAATATCTGCATATATTCAAGGAATGGTTGGTAGTGATGTGGCAACATCTGTTGAATTTATTATTGAAAATGCGAAAGTTGCCGATAGCAGTTTGATATTTACAATAATTTCAATCGGAATTTTTTTATTTGGTGTAAATAGATTATTTACCAATTTGAAAATCGCTTTAAATGATGTATGGGACGTTAAACATCAGCCGTTTAAAAAAATACGAACGATTATTCATTCAAAATTAATATCGCTTGTTTTTATTATTGGCATAGGATTATTGTTGGTTCTGGCTCTTATTACCAGCGTTGCCATGGCGACACTTGGAGTGTATTTGGTTAAGTTGTTGCCGATTGATTTGATTATGCTCAAGGCGATTAATATGGGTACAGCCTTTTTATTGATCACGTTTGTTATAGGTATGATTTATAAATTTATTCCGGAAGTTAAAATTGCTTGGAATGATGTATGGATAGGCGCTCTTTTTACAGCGGTTTTGTTTATGTTCGGCAATTGGCTCATAGGAATGTATTTGCGTAATTTAACGCCCGAATCGGTCTATGGGGCGGCGGGTTCAATTATTATTTTACTTTTGTGGCTATATTTTTCAGCTCAAATTTTCCTTTTTGGCGCTGAATTTACTAAAGTGTACGCTTACAAGTACGGGTCGTTCAGTAATAAAATCATACAGTGGTTTCGTGTTCTTCGTAATTGGCGGCGATAGAAATTTTTTATTTATTTTTAAAGAAATATTCATAAGGCTATGGTTAAGTGGAAAGCCCTTATTTAATAGCCTTTCTCTATGTCTCAATTATTGCTTTTGCCGCAGAATGTACAGGGAGCCATGCTCCGGTTTGTTGAACAATTTCTTGTAAAACAAGGAGTTGATTATCATGTTGTTCATGATCCGATGGAGGCAATGCGCCGTATTCGTACGAGTGCCCATCGAAAAGGTAAAGATATCCCTCGTGTTAATCCTATAATTATTCATGGTTTCCGTTTGGACCCCGAAACACGAACCGTTCACTATAAAGGACATGCCATGCAGCTTCGTAAAAAGGCTTTTTCGCTGTTTTATTTCTTATTGTTGAATCACGGAACGGTTATTGACCGCACAACGTTGCTGGAGCGTGTGTGGGGTGCTCAGAGCAATCCCTTTACCAATACTGTCGATGTCCATTTATCACATGTTCGCAAAAAATTTCTTGCAAATGGAATAGATGTTATTAAAACAGTCCATGGTGTTGGCTATACCCTAGAGATTGAGTAAGTATTGAGTGGCTTCGTTAAGTTGCGTGTCGTTTTCTTCAAGCGCATCTTCATATGTCAGTTCAATAATTCTGTCGGGCGTGATTCCCTCATCTTCAATATTACGTCCGTTTGGTGTTAGCCAGTGAGCAATGCTCATACGCAAACTTGACCCGTCATCGAGATAAAGCACTTCTTGAACACTTCCTTTCCCATACGTTTTTTCTCCGATAACCAATCCTCTATTGTAGTCTTGTATTGTGCCGGCCATGATTTCGGCAGCTGATGCAGAACTGTTATTTACCAAAATAACAAGAGGTAATTCGGGAATTATTGCATTTCCCCACAAATAGACCTGTTCGTTTTCTTCATTCTCTCGTGTTTGAATTTGAACCGCTACCTTATTCCCTTCAATAAGTTCCGATAAAATGTCAACGGCAATGTCAAGATAGCCACCTCCATTATAGCGTAAATCTATAATAAGTCCCTTAGGATCATCTAAAATCATTTTTTGCAAGGTTGCATTGAATTCATCACCTGTGTCATCACTAAATTGATTGATGCTAATATAGCCTACGGAATCTTCAAGGAGTTCATATGTTACGCTATCAACATTAATTGCATCGCGCACTATTGTTACATTAAACGGTTCGGCTACTTCCTCTCTAATAATGGTTAATGTCACTTCGGTTCCTTTTTCGCCCCGGATGCTCATAATGGCATCAAAAAGAGTCATTTCGCTTGTAACTTTACCGTTTATTTGAAAAATAATATCACCCGGAAGGAGACCGGCTTCTTCCGCAGGCGAATCTTTTAACGGAGAAAGTACAACGAGAAGACCTTCTTCTATTGTCAATTCAGCTCCGATGCCTTCCAAGGATGCATTAAGATTTTCTTCAAATTGATTGGTTTCTTCCGGATCCATAAAAACGGTGTACGGATCATCTAGCGAGCTAACAAGACCTTTGATTGAACCATATACCAACTTAGAGTCATCTTGGATCGCTGTTTCGTCAACATAATAAGTATCGATTTCATTCCATACTTTCCAAAAAAGTGACATGTCAACAGTTTGAGGGTTGTCGACGAGCGATTTTGAACGAGGGTCGTCATAAGAAATTGTTTGATAGTCGGGGATATGGTTTGTAACAAAATAATACTCAGAAGTTTTCCATCCCAGAAGAAAGAAAAAAACAAGTGCCAATGTTGTATAAATAATATGTTTTTTTGCGTACATACAAAGAAATTAAGTAGTATCAAAATGCTCTATAATTTGCTTGATATCGGTTGCCTTTTTTGTTTTCTCATCTATTTCGATAAGAACGCCGGCAAGGACCGAAGGCCCATCGGCTATTTCATATTTAAACGGCATTTGAGTTAAAAAACCTCGAATAACAGGCTCTTTTTGCACACCGATAACCGAATCGGTAACTCCAACCATGCCAACATCGGTAATATATGCTGTTCCTTCCGGAAGTATAGTTGCATCTGCGGTGGGTATGTGAGTGTGGGTACCCAAAACAGCTGATACTTTCCCATCCAAATAGTGTCCCAAAGCTACTTTTTCTGAAGTTGCTTCCGCATGTATATCTACAATTATCGCACTGAGATTTTCTCCCATATGTTCCGCAAGAATTTCGTCGGCTTTACGGAAAGGACAGTCGTAGTTTTGTTTCATAAAAACTCTTCCCATGAGATTGATAATCAATATTTTTTCTAATTTACCCGTCTCTATAACCTGATAGCCACGTCCCGGATTACCCGGAGGAAAATTCGCGGGTCTGATAACCGGAAATGATTTATCGTCGAGTTTTGCCACGTCCGGCTTATGAGCAAATATATGGTTCCCCGATGTAAAAAAAGTTATACCGGCTTCACTCATTTCTTTAACTGTTTTTTCAGATATACCTCTTCCGTGAGTCATATTTTCTCCATTTGCGATAATAGCATCCGGCATATAGCGTTCTTTTATTTTCGGTAGTAGTTCTTTAACTGTTTTTCGCCCCGGTCTGCCAACGATATCGCCGAGAAAAATAATCTTCATAATATATATGCTTACCTGATTTAAAGGCGCTACTAACCATAGCATATTTAACTTTTATTTTAAAAAGATTTTAGCTCTTATTGATAGGCTCAAATTGTCCTTTAATGAGCTCTTTGAAATGAATTGTTCAAGTGTACTTATGTGGATGTGTTCTCTGTTTGTGCGAGTGATAGCTACGTCAACGCTTGATTGTAACGATATGGCTATTGCACACAATTTAAAAGTAATACATACCCAAAAAGAAAACGGTGTAATGACTGTTGTTGATAAATTTGGAAACGGAGCGACAATATATGTCGTCCCGAAGACGGGAAATACGGCTTCTTATTCCGATATTGTTCGAAAACCTTATAAAGTAAATGTGCTGCCCGATGGTGGTATATTGATTTTCAAGGAGAAAACCACAAAGATTAATCCTTTTACACTATTTTTTTATTACGAAGGAGAGAAGCGAGTGGCTTATGCTTTTTTGTATACATCAACTAAAATCGAAACACATGAGGTGTTTCGAAACATAATCATGCACATAGCGCGAAACAAGGCGCAAGGAGGTTGTAATGAAACGGCATGGTTTAATTGTTGGGGTGCTTTTTTTGGTACTTATTTATGGTGAAATGACCGCCCGGGCAGATCCTCTAATGTTTTTACCTTTTCGTTATGGCGAATTGTGGTATTGCACACAAGGTCAGGGAGGGAGTTTTTCTCATCAGGGCAACCAATATTATGGTTTTGATTTCAATAAAGGGTCATGGGTCAACTCAACGTCAAACCCGGCATATGGGGGGAATCTTTATGCTCCAATTTCTGGTGAAATTGTGGAAATCAGGGACGGTATTCATGACTTCTCAAACAATAGCAGCTCGAATGCCGCAAACCATTATGGGTGGGGCAATACAATTGTTATTGAGGAGGATTTGGGCGTGTATTACGTTCGTCTAGCTCATATGAAGTACGGATCAACAAATCATTTGCAAGTGGGAGATTATGTTGAGCAAGGTGACTATGTAGGGAAAGTTGGTCAAACCGGTTACTCAACAAGTCCTCATCTGCATATGCAAATTATGCGATCTTCAATGGGAAAGTCAGAACCGTTTACATTCGCCGAGGGCAAACTGTATTCGTATGAATGGATTCGGTCTTCATTGATTCGCAATGCTTCAATGATTGATAACAACGGCGAAGGCAGCTTAAGCCATGACTTTTCCTGGGCGTATACCCAGCGATATGGCTCATGGTCTCTGCGAACGTCCGGCCAAAATTATGCCGGTA
>CAZPFH010000007.1:0-17465 GCA_964585825.1 uncultured Candidatus Peribacteria bacterium | reverse complement strand
CTAAGTTTTATTGTGTAGTGTTTTTTTTGTAATTTACGGTCATCTTTTACTTTTCGTGCTGCGATAGTAAATGAAATGAATCCGGGAATAAAAGCAATAAGGAAAAGTGTCTTTAGGGTCCCCGGAAAGAAAAAGAGAATAATTGAAAGGACAAGCACGCCGGTTACGGCTCCCATGGTATCCATCATACGTTGAAAGCCAAAGGCCGTGCCAAAAAATTTTTTTTCGGATGATGAAGCGATGAGTGCATCACGCGGAGGATCTCTAAATCCCTTTCCGCTACGTTCTATAAAGCGTACAACAAAAACATAGAGCCAGCCGGTCGCAAAGATATAAAACGGCTTTATTAAGGCCGGGATAGTGTATCCCGCAACAATAAAAAACTTTCGTTTTTTTATTTTGTCAGAGATATAGCCGGAAAATACTTTTATGAAATTGGAAAAACTCTCTGCAAATCCTTCAATAATACCAATAAAAGTTTTATTAATGCCGAGCGATTCATAAAAAATTGGCATAATAGGCATAAGCATTTCACTGGAGAAGTCGGTGAAGTAGCTTACCGTACTCATCCAAAAGACATTTTTCTGTATAGGTTTTCCGTTTCTCTTCATATATTCATATTACACTAGGGATGTTATCTCTTAAAGTATACCTGAAAATAAACAAATTGTGTTGCCAAAATCGTTATAATCTGTTAGATTTCTGCTAGTGAAAAATTTTAGAAATTTTTTATTAATTTTATGCCTGTCTTTTTGGAAGCCCACGCGACTTGCAAGAGGATAGGACCCTATTATTTAACGGCACTATATGAAACGCGCTCAAAAAAAGAAGATTATCTCGAAATATTCTCAACATGAAAAAGATACCGGTTCTCCCGAAGTACAGGTTGCAATTTTGACTGAGAGGATCCAAGAATTACAAAACCATCTTAATGATCATCCAAAAGACAATCATTCGCGAAGAGGGCTATTGATGATGGTAGGAAAAAGAAGAAAATTACTGAATTATATGCGTCTAAATAATAAAGACTCATATGATGAAGTTATTACCAAATTGAAATTAAGAAAATAATAATTTTTCTCTGTGAATGCTAATGCTAGGCTTAAGTTGCAGGTTTCAGTGATATACGTTGTATAACGTTGGAACTTGTTACTTGGGCTCCTTAGTATTTAGTATCATGGAGGTTATATCATAACCATTGATACTATGGAATCGAAAGAATTCAGCTATGAGCTGGCCGGTCGCACTTTCTCTTTGCAAACCGGTGAACTTGCGCTGCAAGCAAGTGGCGCTGTTGTTGCTACGCTTGGGGATACAAAGATCCTCGCAACTACAACAATGAGCAAAAAAGGGAGAGAAGGGGCGGATTTTTTCCCTCTTTCATGTGACTATGAAGAGCGTTTTTACGCTACGGGAAAAATCAAAGGATCACGTTTTATTAAGAGACAAGGCAGGCCTTCGGATAACGCTATCTTGAACAGCCGGCTTATTGACCGTCCGATTCGTCCGTTATTTCCAAAAGGAATGACGAATGAGGTGCAGATTATTTGTACCGTTCTCTCGGCAGATTTGGAGGTTGATCCGGCACCTATGGCTATTACTGCGGCATCTGCCGCACTTTCTATTTCGGGAATGCCGTTTGCAGGTCCAATTGCGGCTGTGCAAATAGGTATGGTTGACGAAAAACTAATTGTTAACCCGACGTATGAAGAAATTGAAAACGGCAATCTTGACTTGGTGGTCGCCGGAACAAAGGATGCCATTACTATGGTTGAAGCCGGTGCAAACGAAGTAGATGAAGAAGTAATGCTTAAAGCCCTCGAGTTGGCTCATAAAAGTATTAAAGATCTTTGTGAATTGCAGGAAAAATTTATAAAAAAACACAAGAAAGAAGATCTTGATTATCTGGTTGTCAAAACACCACAAGAAGCCATTGATAAAGTTTCGGATTTTGTAACGGATGACATGCTCGATGGCGTTGTCGGTAAAACGAAAAAGGAAATTAATAAGAAGAGAGAAGAGCTTGAGAAAAAGGTTTTGGAACATTGTGCGGCTGATATTGAAGAAGAAAACTTTACCGAAAGGGATGCAAAAGATGCACTTTTAACACTTGTTGAGAAGAGAATGCGCCATAATATTCTTGAACATGAAAAGAGAATTGATGGTCGCAGTATCGACGAAGTCAGGCCGTTAACATGTAAGCTCGATTTATTGCCTCGTGTACATGGATCAGCTCTGTTTCAACGCGGAGAAACACAAGCTCTTACCGTAACGACGCTTGGTGCTCCGGGGGCGGCAATGATTGTAGATACGATGGATGAGGACACCACAAAACGATATATGCATTTTTACAACTTCCCACCGTTTTCTGTTGGCGAAGTAAGGCCAATGCGTGGTCCGGGAAGACGTGAAATCGGACATGGAGCATTGGCTGAAAGAGCATTGGTACCTGTTATTCCGCCGGAAGAAGAATTCCCATACACCATGTTGTTGAATTCGGAAATTATGACATGTAACGGTTCAAGTTCTATGGCATCGGTATGCGGATCTTCATTATCGCTTATGGCTGCGGGAGTACCTATTAAAAAGCATGTTTCCGCTATTGCTATGGGATTGGTTACGGATGGTGAAGGAAAATATAAAATTTTAAGTGATATTCAGGGGATGGAAGATTTTGCAGGTGATATGGACTTTAAGGTTGCCGGAACAAGCGATGGTATTACTGCACTGCAAATGGATATTAAGATTAAAGGACTTTCAATTGATTTGATGCGTGAAGCGCTTGGACGAGCAAAAGAGTCTCGGGCGTTTGTTATGAATGCCATGTCGCAAGCCATTGCCGCGCCAAAAACGGAAATGTCTCAGTATGCTCCACTTATTATCAGTATGCAGATTGATCCCGATAAAATCCGTGATGTTATCGGTAAAGGTGGAGAAACTATTCAGGGTATTATTAAAGAATGTGATGTTGAAATTGATATTAATGATGAGGGGATAGTTACCATTACCGCTCCCGATCAGGAAAAAGGAGATTGTGCGAAAAAGAAAGTTGAACTTATTACGTATGAACCGGAAGTGGGGGACACGTTTGAAGGGAAAGTGGTTCGCATTATGGACTTTGGAGCATTTGTTGAATTTGCTCCGGGCAAAGATGGATTGGTTCATATTTCAAAACTTGCGCATCACAGAGTAAATAAAGTTGAAGATGTGGTGAAACTGGGTGACACAGTTAAGGTAAAATTAGTAGAAATTGACGATCAAGGAAGGTATAATCTTTCAATGAAGGCGTTAAAGCCGAAAGAAGATAACAATTCATAAGGATAAAAAAGCGCTCTTGCTCTGAAGGGCGCTTCAAATGCGGGTATAGTATAGTGGCTATTACGGCTGGTTGCCAATCAGCAGAGACGGGTTCAATTCCCGTTACCCGCTCCAGATTTTCGAGGAACAGCTTTTAGAAGACGCATAAATAAAAAATTATGAGCAACTTAGATACTCCTGATTATTCACCGGATCATCTTTCTCAGGAACTTGTGCTGAAGATGGAATCACAAAAAGTAAAGATTTTAAGAGATATTGCTGAATTACTTGAATGCGGTGGTATTGAAGATGAGGTAGATCGAGAAATTGTTGTTGGAGCTACAGAGTTTATTGAAAATCCTTCAGAAGAATTATCGGAAATAATGAGCCAAACTGTTAATATTGGGGCGGTACTTGCCGGATATGATATGCAAGGTGTTAATTTTCCCCCTCAGATTGATGCTATGCAGGGTTATCTTTTCGCACTTCAGTGTATTAATATAATAAAATTTGTTGAAGAAGCGCTAATGCAAGGATCTTCTGATTTTTCAAAGATTCAGAAAGCTATGAGTCGGGGAGCAGATTGGGCAATAACTCTTTCAAAGTGGTATAATGACGACACTTTCCTTAGTGCATTTAATGAGCTTCAGGAAAGATTTTAAATCTCAACCATACCGGTCCGCGCCTCGTTCATTAAGGAGCCCCGAATCAAATTACCCCTTCCTTCCAACTTCATAAAAGCTATGGTATTATCTGCGCATGAATAAAGGCATAACGGCTTATTAAAATGAAACTGTTCAGTAAAAAGTATAAGTGGCTGTATGTGGAAATAATTTTGGTTGCAGCGCTTTTTGCTCTGGCGCTGTATGTGGTGACTTATATACTTCCGAGCGCTTATATGCTTACAAAACCTTTAAACGTTTACGATGAAGGTTTTTTGGTTACCGGTGCCAAGCGTATTGCGCACGGTGAAGTTCCATATCGTGATTTTTGGGCACTCTATCAACCGTTTAATTATCTTATGCTTTCGGGAATGTTTAAGCTCGGAGGCGAAAGTATTATGATAGCACGATTATATACAAGCATGATGGGTTTCTTTAGCTTGGGAGCTTTGTATTTGTTATTTAGGATGAAGACCGGTCGTCTCATGGCGGGAGGTGCCGCGTTAACGTTTCTTTTGTTTATGAGTCCAATGAAGCTTATTCATGTGTGTATTCTTTTGTCGATAACACTTATTACATATCTTCTTGGACGAAAAAAAGAGCCGGGAAATTGGACTTATGTACTGGGGATGCTGGTAGGGTTAACGTTCATAACACGTCTTGATTTCGGCTTGTTAGTTGGATTTGCGGCGTTTATAAGCACTTTTTTGTTATACGGGAAGCAGGCGAAAAAAGTTGCTATGATGAATCTGAAAATCGGAATCGGTTTTTTAGCGGTGTATATACCTATGTTGATATGGTTGGGTGGTAACGGAGCGTTGTTGCAGTATGTGCAGCAAACGTTGTATTATCCGTTTTTTGGCGGGTTTGTTTCGCAACGACAATTGCCGCTTCCTTCAATACTGTCTCCATGGAAGGGGATAGGTGGAACGCTCTCTTTTGTGGTGAATTGGTATTTATGGGTAGTGGTTATCGGTGTATTTATTGGGGGAATACTTCTGAAACAAAAATTGCGGATACGGAAGCAATTTATTGTTTTTTTTATTCTTTGTATGGGAAGTCTTCCGTATTTTTTTCAACGAACGGATTCTCCTCATTTAATGGTCATAAATATACTTGGATTGGCTTTTATTTATTATGTTATTTTGACGATTGCCGCTAAAGATAAACGGCTATATATAGCCGCATTTATTGTCCCGCTGCTGTTATTTTATTATCCTTTTAAAACGTATTTTTTGAGCTCGTACACAGAGCAGCCCGACATGAGGGTGTATTCATATTATGAAATGCCAATACCGTCATCGTCGGAAAATGAAAATTTGGAATTATTGCGAGATGATATTATTAAAACAATCGATAAAAATGAACCTATATATGTTGGGTTAACGGATCATAGTAAGATATTTATTAACAATTCGATGCTTTATTTTCTGCTGCCAAATCCGATTGCGACTCGTTATCATGAATTACATCCGGGGGTTGCAAATACAATGCCGGTGCAGCATGAAATAGTGGAGGAGCTGGAAAAGGTTGATTACATCGTGTTGTGGGACTATTTTTATTGCGAGCCCAATGAAAGCTGTATTGGTACGGATGTGACGTTGCTTGATGACTATATTGATGATAATTTTAGCGAGCTTCGACGGTATGGGGCCTATCAATTAATGAAACGCAACTAAATGAGCACTGTTTATTTTAAAGACTTGGAGATAACGTTTACCGACACGATTGTGCTTCTTGATATTGACGGTACCATTACTTTCGATTCCCAAGACAATATCGATGAAAGTTATGAAAAAGTCCAAGAAATAAAGAAAAATAATAATAGAGTTTATTTATGCTCGAATACTCGAAACGATGAGCGAGTTAAAAAAATAAGTAAGCGGCTTGGCATTGATTTTATTTTGTCGCGTCATCAAAAACCTAGCCCAAAAGTGCTTCATAACAGCGATTTAAAAGATATGTCGCGTAAAAACATGATTGTTATAGGGGATAAACTGATTACCGACGGATGGTTTGCCAAGAAATTACGGGTTTCTTTTATTAAAGTAAAACGCTTATCGTCATCAAGTGATTCATTGCTTAGCAGGATTGTTCATCGTCTGGATGATATGCTTTTTTGGTTTGGAAACAATTGCGTTCCGTATATAAAATTGGCCCGACCTCATCACTGGATTAAAAATGTATTGGTGTTTGCTCCATTATTTTTTGCGGGATCATTTTTTGAGCGCTCGATGTTCATTCGTGGAGTTTGGCTTTTTGTTGCATTTAGCGTTCTTGCCAGCGCTATCTATATACTCAATGATATTCATGATAGAAAAGAAGACAGCATGCATCCGATTAAAAAAAATCGTCCGATTGCTTCGGGGCGTATCGGTGTTTTTAGAGCTCTTATAATTATGATAGGATTATTGGGTATTGGAAGCATGATTTCGTTTTCTTTTCCTTTTGAAACGCAAATGGTTTTGGGTGGTTATGTATTGCTAAATTTACTATACAGTTCTTGGCTTAAGCATCAGCCGATTGTGGACATTTTCATGGTAGCGTTTATGTATGTGTTGCGCATTTATGCGGGAGGCACGTTTTTTGTTATTGATCTGTCGGTGTGGATTATTTTATGTACGTTCTTTTTGGCGCTTTTCTTGGTTATTGCAAAACGGCGTTCGGAATTCAACGCTCTGGGGGAAAGCGCTTCACGAAAAGTAATGCATTTATATAATAATGCTTTTTTGGATCATATGCTGACGATTTCGACCACCTTTTGTTTGATGTCGTATAGTTTTTATTTGGTTTCTTTTGGGAACAGCCCTCTTATTTTTGCTTTTTTCTTTGTTCTTTTTGGTATTATGCGATACTTATATTTGGTATATCGCTATAATTTGGGTGAATCACCGGAAATTATTGTGATAAAAGATCCGTGGATGCTTATTAGTATTGTCGCATGGATACTCTATAATACGTATTTTCTTTATTACTATTGATATGAAATATGGACTACTGGCTTTCGCCATTGTATTAAATGCTTGTGCAAACATTATGATGAAATTGGGCGCGCTTAAACTCGGATCAATAAGCGATTTAAGTATAACTGACTTTATCGTAAAGTTTATTACGAATTATTATTTGTTATTCGGCATTTTTTTGTTTGCCATAAATATTTTCTTGTACATAATTATTTTGACGAAAATCAATATATCGATTGTCTATCCTATCTGGACATCGGGGGGATTTCTTCTTATCTCGCTGCTATCGGTCTTGTATTTAAAGGAATCGCTGAGCGTGGTACAGATTATCGGTATTTTCCTGGTTGCTTCCGGTATAACGCTTCTTGCGTATAAATTTTAGTTTTAAAGTAGGGTTTAATGCCTTTAAGTTTTATTATCTGTGATTTTATGGTATATTTCGAGTAAATACTTAACACCTTTCTTTATGAAAGCTCTCGGGACCCTCGCAGTAATCCTAACCGTTGTTGGAGCCCTTAATTGGGGACTTGTTGGTATCGGTGGATTTGCTGAAACCAATCTCAATTTGGTAAATTTGATCTTTGGATCAATGCCGACTATTGAATTGATTGTTTACATTTTGGTTGGTATTTCCGGTCTTATTGTTGGCTGGGCACATGCAACAAAAAAATGTGAATTGAAATAAATTGTTTGCAAAGAGAGCCCGATATGTCTTTTAGTGATATGTCGGGTTTTTCGTTATATAAAAAAACCCCCCGATGTTCATCCACATAAACATCGGGAGGTAGGATTAGATCTAATGCTCTTCTTTACGCCTTACCTCCTCATATAATTCTCGAATTCGTGTTGCGATTTTTATTACGCTTTCGGAAATCGATCGTGGAGAGATCTCTTTTGCAGGTTCTCCATCGCGTTCAAGATAAAGATTTCCATCGGTTGATACCCTAAGCCATCCGGCGGCAAGTGGAAGATTATATTTGCCTTGCCGATCGTCGGCTCTTGCATTTCTGTAGGTTGCCGGTACTAAAATATGATTCGGAAACTTTTTAAGAAAAGTTTTAAAGAGCGTTGGATGATATGCATGTTGCAGAGTCGGCTTGAAATAAAATTCCAAAGCTGCACCGTGTTTTTCCCGTATATCCAGTGGTTCAATACTAAACATTGGTTTTTCGGGTACTTGAGCTGTAATTGGATTTACTCCTTTTACATCAACAATGCAGGGAATGCACAGTTCATCTCCGGTTTTATTAAAGACGATAAGGTTTGAACGTTTCGGGAAAGTGGTTGTTGTTTCGGTAGTAGTATTGGTAGTCATAAAAATTCTCCGGGGTGGCAATAGTATGCTGCAAAAAGTATATATGCCACGAAATATACACAGCAAAAGAGTGGAAGCAAGGTGTCAAATAACATTAGAGTGGTTTTGATACTCTCCCTCACGGGTAATAAAGTGGGAAGATTATACAAAAACCTGTAAGATGTTAGTGAAAATTATCGGTTAAGTCAACCGGCTTTCTACTGCGAATTTTTTCGGCTCTCCTTTTCTTTATTTCACGCAATTTTTCTTTTGCTTTTTTGGAACGTCTCTTTTTTTGTTTTCGTAATTTATATATTTTTTGTGCCCGTTCCGATTTCTCACCTTCTATGTGATCTTCAACTTTATCGATAAGAATACGATATGCGGTCATGCGATTCTTTGCTTGCTCACGATGTTCTTGGCACCGAACTTCTATTCCGGTTGGAATGTGTTTCAATTGTACGGTGCTTGCGGAGGTGTTTATTTTTTGCCCACCATGTCCACTGCCGCGTATAAATTGCTCTTCAATATCTTCAGGATTAATACGCAGTTTTTTAGCTTTTTTTAACGATTTTTGTTTGAGTGGGACAGGGAAGTCTGGGGTCATTGATTTTACTAGCTAATAAAGTTCTGTATAATTTAACACACGTTCAGTTTATCACAGAAAAATGATACTGGGATTAAATACCGCTACAAACCGCACATATATTTCTTTGATTGACAAAGATAACATTGTTGATGAGCGATCATGGCCCGCTGTGCAAAATGAGGCGGAGACACTTCTTCCTCGTCTTCAATCTATTCTGGATAGCAATAGTGTGTCGTGGGGAAATATCGATGAAATCGCTGTTATTTCAGGCCCCGGCCCGTTTACCGCGTTGCGCGTTTCAATAGCCATTGCCAATGCGCTGGCGTATGGATTAGGGGCCCCGCTTGTTGATATTCCGACTATTGATTTTTGGGATTTTAGAAGCGAAAACTATGCATTGTATGCGGGGCGAAATATGATTTTTTATCAAGGAAAACTTCATAAGGACGATGCATTTTTTTCATTGGTGCAGCCGGGGATGAAAATTGCCGGTCAATTGCGTACAAAAGATTGTGATACCATTGTTTCACGTGGAGGCCACTATATTGAAGAAGAGGCTCTTCCCGGATTGGGGGCCTTTCTTGTTGAAAAACGAGCAGACTATAAACAGGTTTCTATGGTCAAACCCCGATATTTCAATAAACCTCATATTACTTTGAGTTCTAAAGCATATAAATAATACATTATGGCATTACATATAGTTTCAACACCTATAGGGAATTTGGATGATATAACAATACGTGCTCTTGAAGTATTGAAGAATGCCGACTTAATAGCGGCTGAAGACACAAGGCATTCCGGTATTTTATTGAAAAAATATGAAATAGAAACAAAAGCGATCAGCTTTCATGCACATAGCGGAAAAACGAAAGTAGATAAAATTATTGCCGAATTAAAAAACGGAAAAGACGTTGCGTTAATTTCGGATGCGGGTACGCCGGGCATCTCGGATCCCGCTTATTCTCTTGTACAAGCGGCATTGGAGCATGATATAGAGATTATTCCTATCCCGGGCCCAAGTGCGTTTTTAACAGCATTAACCGCATCGGGATTGCCTATTAACACCTTTGTATATCTTGGATTTTTTCCTACAAAAAAAGGTAGACATACGTTGCTTACTTCGTTGAAAGAAGAAAAAAGAACTGTCGTTTTTTATGAATCACCGCATCGTATTATCAAAACTTTAAATCAATTGAATGAATATTTGAATCCTGAACGGAAATTGGTTATTGCACGAGAACTGACAAAAATTCATGAAGAATTTATTCGGGGAACAATCGGAGAAATTAAGCGGCACTATGAAAAACGTAAACCGAGAGGTGAATTCGTAGTTGTTTTAGGTGGCGCCGACATGGTATAAATAAGCTGTTATAATGTTTATACAGTATGATTAAAAATCACCTTTCTTGTGTAATGGGATTTACGCTTGTAGAAATACTTATTGTTGTTGCAATTATTGTTTTTTTAGGCTCAAGCGCTCTCTTTTCTTCGTTTGCCATGCGTGATCAATTGGCTTTTCGTAATGGCTACAATATGCTTGAAGGAGGTTTTTCAGAAGCACGTAATCTTGCTTTGTCGGGCGAGTCGTTTCCGGATAATAATGATTATGATAACGATGGATTAACAGGGGAAGATGATTTGATTTTGCCTAACGGATACATTTTGCAATTGGCGGATGACGGTATTAATGTGACCATGTATATGTATGCCGATTTATTTGGTTCCGTTATCGGGAAATTGGATGACAAAGATCAATTTATTAAAATGATAGAATTGCCTGAAAATATTAGGCTTATTGTTAACGCTCGTAAAAAAAACGGTAATGAAATCGGTGATTTCCCTCGTGATAATATTACAATTATGTATAAAACGCCCGATGCGTCATTTTCCGTACTGGATGATGTGATTCTTAGTCCTAAAACAACCAGTATTCAGCTTACATTAAATCAGACCGAAGAAGATGACGAAGATTCTATACGAAGAACAAAGTACCTCTTTTTGCATTACCTGAACGGCATACCCGAATTACTTAACGAGAGCTATTTTTAAATAGGCTTCTTAACAGTTTTAGGGGATATAATCGAGCGTGGGGGATCAGGCCGTACAAATTTATAAAAAAGGTCTTTTTTTAAGCAAGCAATGTTGACAAACACCTTAAAATGATATTATAATTCACAACCAGTATTTGTAAACGCGCTCATTATGAAATCAAACGGTCCCGAAAATAATTCTTCTCCTGAGGATGAAGAAAAGAAAGAACAGCCTGAGAAACAGCAACCCAAAACAACGCAACTTCCTGATTTCAAAAAGTTATTGATGGATGCTGTGGAGGCAAAAAAAGATAATAAGGATGAAGAAGAGGAGGATGCTGAAGATAAAGAAGAAGGTCCGAAAATGAAAAAAAATCGCAATCGGAGATATACCATGATCCCAACAACTGAGTATTTAGCTGAAATAACTCGAGAAACTGTTGTTGCCGAACGACGATTAAAAGAAATAAGGGCACGTGCTCGCCGTGAAGAACAAGAAGCTAAAAAGAAAAAACGTGTTATTATCCCTCTTGAGGAGTTAAAAGGAAAACTTCATAACAGCGACAAAGAGCAAGAAGAAGAGGTTCAAGAGAATGACGAAAATGATAACGATACCGAAAATACCGAGTAAGGTTATATTAAAAGTTTTATAAAAAAGCCGGAACTTGCCTGTTCCGGCTTTTTCTTTTAATAATAGTTTTATTTTTTACTGCATCGCAAGTGATACGATTTTTGCCATTTCCGCTCTGGTGATGTTTCTGCTTGGCTCAAAAAGGTTTTCACCGACGCCAATTACATAACCGAGGTTGAAAGCTTTGTACACGTACCCGGCATACCAATCTCCATATGGTACATCATCAAATGGATTTTCGGTAAGCGTTGGAGGTTCAACACCTTTTGCTTCAAGAAGTACTTTCACCGCTTCCGCTCGTGAAATAGCACGTGCGGGATATAGATAACCGTCATCACCGGTAACAATACCTTTATTATATGCTTTTGTTGCGACTTCACAGAACCAATCATCCTGGTCTAGATCAGGGAAAATACTGCTGTCACATGAATTACCATCCAAGTTTAAGCCGTACATGATTATTTTTATTGCTTCAGCTCTAAGAATAGGTTCATCCGGTTCAAAATTACCGTCTCGACCTTCAACAACATTTTTCGCTGCAAGGTCTTCAATATATCCTTTTGCCCAATGATCTTCGGGAACATCGTCAAATGTTGTGGCTTCAACATTTTTTTCAAGTGTGACAGTGTTACTGCATCCTCGTCTGTTATCGGTTGTGATAACACATACACGATAATAATTGACGCCTGATGGAACGCTGGCATGTGTGTATGTTGTTTCCACCGGATCACCTGATACGTGGATATATCCGTCTGCAGGATAGTATGCGCTGTCGTTTGTTTGAGAATGAACGACTTTATACCATTTTAAATCACCTTCCTCGTATTTTGACCAACTTAATGATGCTTTTTCTTCGGCGGTAAGCTCACCTTCAAGTGTTACCTGTATTGTTTCATCATCGGTATATGGATCGCTGACAGTATCTTTTGTTGTATCGTCAACAATCCCTTCTTTTTCTATGGTAACGGTATTGCTGCAGCCACGAAGGTTTGAATCGGTAATAACACAAACACGATAGTAATTTGTTCCCGACGGAACGCTGTCATGGACATGTGTTGTTTGTGCAGGATCGGTATACACGCCGATATAACCGTCTGCAGGATAGTATGCGCTGTCGTTTGTTTGAGAATGGACGACCTTATACCATTTTAAATCTCCTCCTTGGTATTGATCCCAAGAAAGGTCTACATCACTGTTAGTATTCAGTGATCCTTGCAGCGTAACTGCTACCGATGCATCGTCGGTATACGGATCATCGGTGGTTTCGGTAACCACTGCCGATGTTACGCTCGCAAAAAGCAGCGAACTGAGTGCACATGCTGCGAGAGTTCGCATAAGGATATGCTTCATAAGACGAGGTTAAATAATAGATCTATTAATGTAAAACGATAAAGTTTATGTTTTTGTTACTGCTTCGAATCGGTATGCTGTAATGTTAAGCGTTGCGCAAACAGATTTGTCATAATTGTAGCATGTTTTTCGGGTGTAAGGGTAAGCGGCTTTTCATGCTGTTTTGCAACAATATTTTTAAGATAACGATAAGCGTCAATATATGATTTTTTACGTTCTCTTTCACAAAAATCATACGCTGCATGAAATTGATCTTTTCGTGAGGCTTTAAGCAAAGTATTAAGTGAAAAGGTGAGCATTCTGTTCCATATGTTTTTTGCATCCTGTCTCGCTACTTCGTTGTCTCTGCCGAAATAGCCGGCAAAAAATCCTTCAATAAGGTTGTAATCGTCAACGGGCTGATTGAGTTTTTCAAATAGCACAATGCCTTCAACAATACCGTTAAGAAGGAAATTGCTTATAATGGCAACAAGTCCGATTTCCAGATCTTTTAGCATGTAATAGAAATATTTTTGCGCTGAAAGTTCGGATGCTTTTTGCACATGATCCAAATCAAAAAAGACCACATTGCCGTGGTCGAGATTGACCATAGCGTTAAATAAATGGCTATCATGGTCAGCATACTGTCTGTGCAAATGCGACAATGTTTTTCCAAATTCAAAACACAGCTGTTTTAAGGTAGCCAGTAAATCAAAGTAGTCGGGAGATTCTTTCCCGGCAGGAGCAACATGTTTCTGCCAATACTTAACAATATAAGGATTGATACGCAGACCTTTATCTTCAAAATTTCCTACAAAATACTTGCCAAGTGCCGTTTCTTTTTCGCCGGGGATGCCCAATATGGTAACGCCAAGAGGCTTGTCGTTATAAAACAACTTCTTATATCGAGCATATCCAATGGGGTAATAAAAAGGGAAGACCTCTTTTTTATTTGTCCATTGTTGAAACAAATCTTTCGTGGTATCGAATTCCAGTTTTGCGTTTTCAAAAAATTGTGCACCATAAGGTCTTTTTTTCGGAATGGTATAAATCGGTTCATCGTGTTCGTTGACTTCTATTTGGTAATGTATTTCTTTTATGCCGTCGGGAGCATGCTGAATATGGGCATCGTATCCATCTTCTGTTGAAGGTTGCATAACCGTATTTTTATGAACGTCAAAAAAACCGCATCCTTTTATTTTTATTCCCTCAAAAGGGACATCGGTATCTTTAACCAGCAAATACGTGCTACGTCCGGTTTTTACCAGTGGTGGTGGTGTTTTCCAAGAAATAATATTTTCAAAAATATTCTTTTGCCCTTTTTCAAGGTTAAAATCATCAAAAAAATGTATAGAGTGAAGGGGAAGGTATTGATCGGGTTGTGATTTCATAAGATAATCGGTTATTCAAGATACATTATACTTTTTTTTCTCGTATTAATGCAAAGGCGATAAGCCAGCTGATGGCTGCAAACGTTGCGCTTATCGGGATACTGAATTCTCCGGTGGTAAATAGATCTTGCCCCAAAGGGTCGTTGGTTACATAAAGTCCGATAACAAAAATCGTCAATAAACCCAGGGTGAAAAATATCATACCGATAAAAGTTTTAATAATACTTCCAATTGTCCACTGCGGAGGCATAGACACGTTTTTAATCTTGTCCAGATAATGGAGATAATGTATTTTTCTTCGAACATTAATATATAAAAGTAAGATCATTGGTATGACAAGAATTGCTATGCTGGAATTGCTGAGCAGTAAAAAATCATAGAGTCCGTGCAATAAAATGGCACAAAAAAGCCCTTTTAATAATAGTTTTTGTGATTGTTTCGGATTTTTTTCAAATCTTGCCAAGCTAATATAATATCCCATAAAGGCACCAAAGAGCGCATGGGCCGGAACAGCGAGCAAGGCGCGAATAATGGCTATGTACAGGCCTCCATCCATAACATAAAAAATATTTTCCAGCGCGGCAAATCCCAAGCTGGCTACAACAGCATAAATAACGCCGTCATAATATTCATCAAATGCGGGATGGTCGTAAGCTTTCTTTTTAACAACCACAAACTTCAAACCTTCTTCGGTACATGCGGTAACTATAAACGCGAGAACAAAAGTTTGTGTTAACTGTTGGGGAAATATTGATGAGGCAAACGGCGCAAGGAAATATTCAATAAAACCCGCAATAAAAGTAACAAATATACCCCATAAAAAAATACTCCATAAAAATCGTCTCGATTCTTTTTGTTTTTTATCCAATGAGTCGAAATACCACAATAAAAAAGCAACTGGAGCTAGCGAGAGAACAAGTAACAATGTTGTGGTAAGATACATCGGTATTGCGATTATAGGTGATTGATCGTAATATGTTTCGTGTTACAGTGCTTGATTTTACCAGATAATAGGCCGAAATCGTATGGAAAATACTGTGGTGTATACAGATGGGAGCTGTTTGGGTAATCCGGGGCCCGGAGGATGGGCGGCAATTATTCGTCATGAAGGTACGGAGCATATTTTAAGAGGAAGGCGGGCGGATACAACAAACAACAGGATGGAGTTAAAGGCTATTATTGAGGCTGTTAAATGGTTGGGAGATAATGTTCGCAATCAACGAGTTGATTTATATAGCGATTCCAGCTTATTGATAAACAGTATAAATGAAGACTGGAAACGAAAAGCCAATCGTGATTTATGGGAAGAGTTTGATCGTGCCGTTAAAAATCTTGATGGTGTCCATATTGTATGGCAATGGGTGAAAGGTCATGCTGATAACTCCTTGAATAATCGCGTTGATCAATTAGCGGTAAAAGAATCAAAAAAAGTGCCGCATAGTGTGCCTCTAAAGCCGTCAAATCCCAAGAATGGGTTTTATTGCGGGCATTGTAAAAAGAATGTCAAAGGTGTACTTAGTTGGATGCCCGATTCGCGCATGATTCGTGTAGATTGCGAAAAATGCGGAAGCTATATTATGTTTGCGGAAAAAACAAAAAACAACATTTCACAAGCTAAAAAGAGGATACTTATTAGTAAAAATCAACTTGAAAAAGTAATCGAAATAAAGGAAAATCGCGGAGAAACAGTGACCGAACGTGAGCAAAAAGAGATAAAAAAATGGACGCAAAAACAAGCACAACAGTTTATAGATAGTGAGCAAACTCTTTTTTAATATCAATAATTTGTACTGATTTTTATGGAGCAATATGGCAATAATGAATCAAATGATATGCAGCGAGAAAGAGCGCGTTTATATGAGCAGTTGCGAATATGTGACGAGAAAGTTCATAGTTTGGAAAAAGATATAGCTTCTACAAAAGAATTCATTGATAAAGTGGCGGATTCAAAGCTTGATAGAGAAGGTTTGCTGAAATCGATGGGAGTTGTGGTTTTGCAAAAGCAATTACATGAGTTGAAGAAAAAACAAAACATGGTATTTGAGGCGATTAACGCATTGGAATCAAGTCAATTTGGTGAAGAGATCCCACGCGGCGAGGACGGGAAACTTGAAATACCGTGGGAGAAAATATATCTTGCGCAGGTGGAAAAACAGGTTAATGAGCTTTTTGGAGACGATAACTAACTTTTGCTTGATCTGCGAAGATCAGCAACGTATACTTCTTTGCGCACAATAAGAGTACGCCGCGGTAGCTCAGTGGTAGAGCAGAAGACTGAAAATCTTCGTGTCGGTGGTTCAATTCCGCCCCGCGGCACCATTTTATTCAGACAGGTTTGCTTATTGAATATTGTTTACACTCTCTTCCACTTCGTTTTTTACATCGGCAACGGTTTGTTTTCCGTTATGATGTTCTTTCCAACGTTTCATAATGGTGCCCGCTTCGAGGTTACGCTTAGGACTATATTGAAGGAACAGTGACGCATATTGTAAAATCTGTGGTTCGGTATACGTATCAATCGAAGCTAAAATTGCATTTGCCTTATGTGAAATAGCGGCATCTTTACGTTTATTATCCAAATGTGCCAAATTTAGAAAAAAATCTTCGACTTCAGGATCGGTAATTTCCAATTCACGAAGTTTTGCTTGAAAACGATCATCGTAGGGGCGCTTCGGTATTTCCATGGGAATAAAAGGTTAAGTACTGACAGGAAGCCAATATAAACAATGCAATATATATTGGTCAAGCAGTTTTTGTTTGATAATATAGTTGCCGTTCTACCGAAAGTCATAAACAGGGTTGAAATTGACAATTCAGGCGAAAAGACGTATAAGAATTACCTTGAATATAATTTTCCTTCATTTTTCTATGAATTGTAAAAGAAAAGAAAAATTGACGGTTCTCGGTGTTATGAAAACCGATATCGAAGGTGGCAAACGTATGCAAAATGCGTTGGAAACAATTAAGCCCGATCTTATTGCAGGGGAAAGTAGCCAGCTTTTGGCTGCTAAAGCTTCTACGCGAGAGATGTTGTGGTCGGTTTTATTTGATGAATTGAAAGTGCCACTTGATATCCAAAAAAAATGGGAAGCGATTCAAACACATAAAGAACATCATATTGCGCAACAGTATGCGGCTTCTAACTGTATCCCGTATTTCATGATTGACCATGAGGAAGAAATTGCTCCCTATTCTCGAACTGTTTCTCTTTATGCGCAGCAAGAATTGGTTGATAATCTAAGGAAACAGGACGATCCGAAGCGAGTTCGATCATATATT
>CAZPFH010000006.1:13133-17666 GCA_964585825.1 uncultured Candidatus Peribacteria bacterium | reverse complement strand
GAGGTGTTAAAACAAAGAATAATTGTTTTAACACTTTTTTATCTTCATTGATAAGGTCAATTCGGTAGGCGGTTTTTTGATTAGGGAGGAATTTATAATAAGCCAAATCAACAATTTTCGTATCTTTCCCGAGCCGATCTATATTAAGATGATTGTCACTATCTTCGTGTTCACTTTCTTTATGCGATTCATATTCTTCACGATCGATCATATCGAGTGTAATGCTTTTGGCCTGATAAATAGCAATAAGTTGCTTTTCGGCTTCTTCTATTGTTTGTGCTGTAATTATTTCTCCGGGCATAATATTTGTTAATTAAAGTGGTACGCCCGGAGGGATTCGAACCCCCAACCCTCGGTTCCGAAGACCGATGCTCTATCCAGTTGAGCTACGGGCGCTTGATAATACGAAGAAAAAGATGCGCTAACCTTAACGCTAGCGCATCTTATCACAGGTTTATGTCATTCATCAACGTTGTTTTCGTCCGAGTGCTCGGTTATGCCACCAAACAAGTACGGGACTTGCAACAAAGATTGACGAGTATGTACCGATTATCGTTCCCAATACGAGTGCCAATACAAAATAGAAAATTGAACTGCTTCCTAAGAGCAGAAGCGCACATAGTGTGAATAATGTTGATATAGAAGTGTTTAACGAGCGAGCCATTGTTTCAGACAATGCTTTATTGGCTACCTCGCCAAAGGTTACATCACGTCCCATATTCTTCAAGTTTTCTCGTACACGGTCGAATACAACGATGGTGTCGTGCACAGAGAAACCGAGGATGGTAAGCAGTGCTGTAATAAAGAGTGCATCTATCTCAACTCCGAACACATAGCCGAGAATCGAATATATTCCCACTATAAAGAGCACATCATGTGCCAATGCAACTATCGCGCTTAATCCGAATCTCCATGGGCTGACATTGCGAGGTATTTTTCTGAAAGCAAAGGCAATATAAAATACGATAGCAACCAATGCTATGAGTAGCGCAAGTGTTGCTTTGTATTTCATGGTATCGCCGACAGTTGGCCCTACAGTTGTAAAGCGTGTTTCTTCAAAAGAACCGAATTTGTTTTCCAGCTTTTCTAATAGTGCATCGTGAGTATCTGATGAAATATATTTTGATTTAATTATATAACCGTCATCAGACCAGATTACCGAAGCGGTGCTAAAGTCTACATTTTCAGCTTTTGGCTTAATGGTCGTTGTTTCATCAGATGATTCATCAGATGATTCTTCGATTATTTCTCCCGCTTCTTCGTTTGATTCAAGGTCTTGTCCGATTTCTTCAAGTGCCGTTTTCAAATCATCTTTTTCCACTTGTTGTTCAAATTTAAGTTGCATCAATGTTCCGCCGGTAAAGTCGATACCAAGACGAAGCCCAAAGGCGATCATACCGACAAGCGAGACGGCAATAAGGACACCTGAAATACCAAACCATATTTTTGTATTTTTTATGATTGGCAATATTCTAGGTTTTTTGTCGGTTTTCTTTGCTCCCATAAGAAAGCCGTTCTCAGCAATTTTTGTACCAACCAGTGTTTTTAAAAACACTTTGGTAATCATTATTGCCGTAAACATTGAAACCAAAATACCTGCAGCGAGGTTAAAGGCGAAACCTTGGATAATTGAGCTACCAAAATAGAACAAAATCGCACAGGTAATAAGTGATGAGAAATTGCTGTCTCGAATACTGCTCCATGCTCTGTCAAATCCAATATCTATTGCAGAGCCAAGCGTTCGTCCGTCTTTTATTTCTTCTTTAATACGTTCGAAAATAAGTACGTTTGCATCAACCGCCATACCAATTGACAAGATAACACCGGCAACACCTGCCAAAGTTAGTACAATTGGATTTGCAAGAAGGAACACTATGAAGAAAAGTGCAAAGACTGCCAGAACTGACGTTAACAGTTTTTCCCAGCTGTTGCTCTTATTGTTCAAGATACGCATCATGAGATAAATAAACATGGATACGGCGATAATAACCGCTAGGAAGGTATGTAATTGACTTTGTATAAGGAAAAGCAAAATAGTTGAATAGATGCCCAGCGCAACAACTGCAAGGAATCCGGGCACTCTATAGTAAGCAATCATATAAATTGCCAACAACAATAAACCGAATAATCCGGCCCATAAACTTTTTGAAAGAGCATCTTGTCCGAGACTTGAGCCTATAGTGTATTGCCCCGATAATACAATCGGAGCCGGAATAGCACCGGTATTTAAATCTCGCGCCAGCTTTGTTGCTTCTTCAATAGAGAAATCACCTTCAATTTGTGCTTGTCCGCCATTGATTTTCCCACGTACGTTCGGTGCTGATATAAGGTCTCCTCCAACAAAAATTGCCAGTGGCTTATTGATGTTTCGTTCTGTGATTTCCGCAAATAATTCGCCTCCTTCATTATTAAACTGTATTGATACATACGGTTGATATACTTGATTGAATTGTACGTCCGCATGTACAAAGTGTTCACCTGTCAATCCTGTTGCTTTCCATTCACTTGGGATTGTCGAATAGAATATTTTTGCATATTTAATTTGAGTTTCATTTGCCGTACTCTCGCTCGCTTCTTTAATGGTATCAGCTTTAATGATGTGATACCCGAATTGCGTTTCTACAATCTCACTGAGCTCTCCTTCTTCTTGAAGTGCCAGAGCAGCATTTTCGAATTTTTCCGCGTACTGTCCAGTTCCCGCAGGTTCAGTAAGAACACCTCCTTTTTCATCTCCATTACTCGGATCGTCCGTATACTCATTGGCCAGAGTGGTAAATTCTTCACCTGAATTTATTTTTTCCATCACTTCTTGTGCACGTTCAAATGCTTCTTCTTTTGTTCGAGTTATTGATTCGTCGGCACGTTCTCCGTCTTTGTGTGCGATTAATATATGGCTGACAAAAACTTTTCTATCTTCTTCGATTGTTCGTTCAACTTCTTGTTTATCAATAAGTTTCACAATATTTAAGCCTGTCAATTCGATAAACTCACCTTGAGGAGTAACCGTGTATTCTCCACTACTTTCTATTGTTCCGTTATATACTTCTCCCGGTTCAAGTTCGAATAACTTTTCGGCAAGTGATTCATTAATTTCATCTTTAAATTTCCAATCAACTTCTGTGTATGTGACTTGTTCAGGATTTGCCTGCTCTTCTTCTTGTCCCACAACGGCAAAATCTTCTTCGTTTTTAACTCGTTGCAGTGTTTCATTTGCTTGATTTTCAATTTCTTGTTTTTCATTCGGATCAATTGTTTCTTTTCTTTCTTTAAATTCAAGTTGAATAGTTTTTCCGATTGTTTCTTTGGCTTCTTCTACATTTACTCCTGCAAGATCAACTATTATATGGCTTTCTCCTCCAATTTCAGATACGAAAATATTTGGTTCCGAAACGCCAAGTCTATTGACACGTCGGTTAATTACTTCTCGCACGCCATCCACAATTGCGGCTTTATCTTCTTTAGGAACTTTGCGAAGATCAATTTTATAATCAAGTTCTGCGCCGCCTTGCAAATCAAGACCCAGATGTACTTTTTGTTCTTTAATGTAATCCGGTGCCCACTGAACGTAAGGGGCTTTTGTTTCAGGTGGTAAATCAATAACGCCCAGCACTAAAGCTGCGAGTAAAATAATACCGACTTTACCAAGTAATTTTCCTTTCATGAACAGAGGGTTTAGCTATATAAAAGAATAGTTATATATTTTGTTGATGCAATTGTGTGTCCAAATCTTCATTGTTTCCTTTTCCGCTTCTACCATAGTCATCATGAAGTTTAACAACATCTGTTAAATGTGGTGTTGATACTTCGAAAATTTCCGCATCCTCAAGAGCATGTGCGCGATGAATGGTGTACGGGCGAACATCAAATTTATCTCCGGGGCATAAAACCATCTCCTGAAGATTGTTTTTATCGTTACCGTATATCATTTTTACTTTACCCGAATAGATATACTGAGTTTCTTCCTTCTCCTCATGATATTGGAGCGAGTAACGATGCCCTTTCTTAATTTCCAGGATTTTTCCCGCATAATGATCGTTTTGTGCAAACCAAATTTCTTTGCCCCACGGCTTTAATTTAACTTTAACGGGGTGCGCTTGTTCTTGATCCATATCGTTTACATAGTAATGCGCACATACTATACGGTAAATTATCCTATTTGGAAAGCTATAAATACTCTTTTTCGTCTGCTAGACGCTTGACAATTTTCTTAACATCTTGGCTCCTATCTTTTGGGCATACCAAAAGTGCATCCGGTGTGTCTACAACAACCATATTGTCCATACCTATTGTTGCAATTTTTTTATTTGGATTGTCAGATTTGATTATTGAGCCGCTTGTATCGATTCCTATATGATTTGCTTGAATTATATTTTCTCTTTCATTGTCTGTGAGCTCATTATGAATTGATTCCCAGGTTCCTACATCGCTCCAGCCAAAATCTGCCGGTATAATACGAACCTCTTTAGGATCCACTTTTTCCATAATTGCATAATCGATTGAGATTTTTTCGCATAAACTGTAGTTTTCTTTAAC
>CAZPFH010000006.1:0-13123 GCA_964585825.1 uncultured Candidatus Peribacteria bacterium | reverse complement strand
TTTTCAGTTCCCATAGCCGGCTTCATTGCCATTAATTTTTCGTAGGTTTGCGGGACATGCTTTTTATATTTTTCTAAAATAGTGTCAATGCGCCATATGTACATTCCCGTATTCCACAAATAATTTCCCGACTCAATAAATTTTCGAGCTGTTTTGGCATCAGGTTTTTCCGTAAATTTCTTAAAAGCCAAAACAGGGTGTCCTTCAACATTATCAACAACCTCTCCGGTATGGACATACCCCAAATTAACATTCGGAAATCTGGCTTTTACTTCAATTATATTAAGTGTTTTTTCCTGCTTTGCGACTTTTTCCGCAATGGCGAGCTTTTCTCTGAATTGCTTGGGATCTTTCACCAGATGATCGGCATAAATAATTGCCATAACGTCTTCCGGATCGATCAGGCTTAATTTTAATGCTGCAAATCCTATACACGTTGCCGTATCTCTAAGTGCCGGTTCCAGAATAATATTTTTTGAAGGGATGTCCGGAAGTTGTTGCAGAAGTATATCTTCAAAAAAGTTTTCGTTTGTTGCAATAAAGATATCTTCCGGTTCAAGAAAAGAAAGACGCTCATATGTTTCTTGAATCATTGTTTTATCGCCGGTGATCTTTTGAAATTGTTTCGGTCTGTTGTTTCTACTGACAGGCCATAGGCGTGATCCGACTCCACCTGCTAATATAACTGCTTTCATTCTTATAACTACTTAATGATGAGTGACTCGCATGACATACTACGAGGTTTTTTTATTTTTAACAAATGAAGAAGTGTTGGTGCGATATTGCAAAGCCCACCGCGTTTTTTGAGTTTAGTTTTATTAACGTCTTTTGATATTACAATACATGGAACGGGGTTTAACGTATGTGATGGGCAATCTTCCCCATTATCATATTTCATATATTCAGCATTTCCATGATCTGCAGTAACAATAATGTGATAATTATGTTCTTGTGCAAACGGAATGATTTCTTTAAGACATTTGTCGACAGTCTCAAGTCCTTTAACCGTCGCTTTATATTCACCGGAATGTCCAACCAAATCACCGTTGGCAAAATTTACCACTACCAATGCATAATCTTTTTTCTTTAGTTCTTTTAATAGCGCATTTTTTATTTCAAAAGCGCTCATTTCCGGCTTCTGTGCATATGATGCAACTTTGGAAGAGGGGATCATTATTCGTTTTTCTTTTGGATACGGCTGCTTATCCTGACTATTGAAAAAGAATGTAACATGAGCGTATTTTTCAGTTTCAGCTATACGAAGTTGCGGCAATTTTTTCTTGCTGATTGTTTTTCCAAGATTTGTTTTTACTGTTGGAGGGGGGAAGGCAACCGGGGCAATTGTTGAGTAAGGCCCAAAACAAACAAAGTGCGGTTTTACTATTTTTTTTCGTTTAAATTCACCTAAGCGAGGTTTTGTAAATGCGTCCGTTAATTGGCTTGCACGATCGCTTCTATAATTAAAAAATATAACACTGTCTTCATCTTCAATTAGCCCTTCTTTATCAAAAACAATCGGTTTTATATAGTAGTCGGATTCGATACCTTTTTCATATTGTTTTTTTAATGCGACGAGGGGATCACTTTCTTTTTTCCCTTTTCCAAGCGTTAACAATTCATATGCTTTTTTTGTTCTTTTCCAGTTTTTATCTCGATCCATCGCATAAAATCTTCCTATCATGGTAGCAATTTTTCCAACACCTATCGATTTTATTTCACGATGAATTCTTTTAAGAAATTTCTCCGCTGATTTTTCCGGAACATCTCTTCCATCGGTAAACGCATGTATATATACCTGTTTTACTTTTCTTTTTTTTGCAAGTTTTAATAGCGCAAACAAATGTCGATAATCACTATGCACTCCTTGGTCGGAAATCATTCCCATTAAATGAAGTTTCGATTTATTCTTCTTAACGTTTTTCAATGCTTGTTTAAATTCTTTTTTCTTAAAAAATTTTTTATTATCGATTTGATTATTTATTTCTTCAAGTGATTGAAGCACAATGTTTCCCGCACCAATGGTGAAGTGCCCCACTTCCGACCCTCCTTGAAACCCTCGTGGCAACCCTACCGCCTTACCGCTTGCTTTGAGTAGGCAGTTTGGATAATTTTTTTTCAGCTTTTCCAGGGTTGGTGTTTTGGCATTTGTTACGGCATTCCATTTGTACTTTTTCCCTTTACCGTATCCGTCAAGTATAATAAGAAGTGCTTTGTTTTTCATAGTTGATAATTTAAAGAAGTGTTTTTGTATAAAGTTCTATGAGGTATCTGCCGTAAAAAAGACTGATTAATGTTCCTATAACCAAAAAAGGAGCAAACGGTATTTTTGATTTTCTGTTTACTTTTTTAAGGGCCATTAATAAGAGTGTTATAAGTAGTCCTAAAAAGTAAGTTGCCATAAGTGCAACCAAAAACAATTTCCATCCGAGGAAAAGCCCCATAATAATACCTACTTGTGTGTCACCCGATCCGAGCCATTGTTCTTTACTGAGCATTACTTGTCCTCCAAAAAAAAGTGCTGCAAGTCCGCCTCCGACGGCCATATCGTAAAGTTCAATTGTTGGCGAAAAAATTCCCCATAAAAAGATAATTGCAATTGCCGGGAAGGTATATAGCTCGGGTATTTCCAAATATTCAATATCGTAGAACAGTATTCCGATTAAACACAGTACGACAAAAGCCGTATAAACGTAATGAAGCAGCAAGAAGCCGTCAAAAAATGTTATGCCGCCCAACGTCACGCTTATAAAAGGGTACAACATATATAAAAAAAGCAGTAGCAATCCGCTGAGGAGTTCAAGGAGCGGATAGGTTGGAGAAATTGATTTTCCGCAGTGTCTGCATTTACCTCGTGAAATAATATAAGAAACAAGGGGAATAAGCTCAGATGCTGTTAATTTTTTTCTGCAATGACGACATTCGGAACGACCAAACAAAATGCCGGGCTTATTATTTCGTATTCTGTAATTAACAACACTTAAAAAACTTCCCGCCATTGTTCCTATAATGAAAAGTATAATTGCGGGGAGAATCATAGTAGTGATTAATTAAAAATATTGACCATAAAGGAATTATTTTTTTCTTTTTCCAATAAGCTGTTATATCGTTCTGCTGCACGATTTGCAATTGCGGAACCTTCTCCCGTTTCGAATGCTTTTTTGTAATACATTTTTGCTTTGTCTAATTTGTTTTGCTGTTCGTACATCCATCCCATATTAAGATAGGGGGCATCAAAATCTTCTTGTAACGAGATCGCTTTTCTCAAACTTTCTCTGCCGTTCATATAATCCTTGTTTGCTATTTGAGACCAGCCGAGAAGATTGTAACTCATTGCGTTGTCTGGATGATGCAGTAAAGCTTTTTCCGAAAGTGCTAGCGCTTTTTTGGGCTCATTAATCTTGTCGATATATAACCAAACGGGTCTCACAAAATAATCGATTTCACTAGCGTTAAGACTAATAACATCTTCATATTTTTTGCTTGCGTCTTCGTAATTTTCAATTAGAAAATAGAGCTCTGCGAGTTTTTGTTCGGCATGAATTTTAGGTTCGTAACCGTTTTCAACAGCCTGTTTAAGTTCTTCAATAGCTTGTTCCGGTTGGTCATTGGATGCATAGGCCAATCCTAAATAAAAAAGTGTTTCGGGTTTCTCAGGATCTTGTTGCTTTGCTTCTTCCAGAGCATCTACCGCGTCTTGATATTGGTTGAGACGCAAATAACTATATCCTAAAACAATCCATGCATCGCGATAATCTCTTGTTTCTTCCAGTACCGGCCAAATTACTTCTTTTGCCAATTGGGGTTGATTTGCTTGCGCAAAACTTCGTGCTATCAGTACGCGTAAATGACTGTTTAACCCGGCGTCATAACGATCAAATTCATTCATTGCGTTAACAAAACCAAGCGCATACCGAGCAATTGTTTCGTTTGTTGTTTGCTCAGAAGCCGATTCCAAAAGCTCCCGTCCACGTTCATATTGTTCAAAAAAGAGAGCCATAATACCTTGATAATATTGAACTTTTTGATCATCGCTGTTAATGCTGTCGAAAGTTTTTTTTGCCTCATTAAATTTTTCAAGCCCTATGTATGCTTGCCCCAAGTATAATTTTGCAAGTCCGCTATGTTCATCGATATTAAGTATATGAAGACTCATTTCTTTTGTTTTTTCATATTCGTTTTGTAATAACTGGATAGCGGCGATTTTTAATAACGGTTGTTTGTTGAGTTCGGCTTTTTGACTTGCTTGCGTGTAACTGTCGATTGCTAAATCGTACAATCCGTTTTTAAAGTATACATCTGCTTTTTCCATTAACTCTTCGTATGATTTTGTGCGGCTAACTTTTGGTTCGTCTGATGTATCGCCAGAAGTTTCTTCTTGTGTTATCGGTTGCTCGGGGAGTGGTTCTTCTTTTTCTAAAAATGGAATGGAAATAATATCAAACACGTAGAGTGTAAGAATTATAAGTGTTGTTAATAAGATGAAATTGAGGATTGTGAGAAGTTTATTCATACGTTCATGTAAAGAGATTTATTACGATGAGTGTTGCCGTGACACAGAGCAATTGCCAAAGCGTCGGCAGTATCATCGGGCGTAGGGACAGAAGAAAGTTCCAAAAGCATTTGTGTCATTTTTTGCATTTGATGTTTGCTTGCCTTACCACTACTGCACAATGCTTGTTTTATTCGTACAGGGTTATATGAGTTAAGTGGGATATTATGTCGTTTAATTTTTTCGATAATAACACCGCGAGCATGTGCAACATCGAGTGCCGTTTTTGTATTTTTTGAGAAAAACAACTCTTCAACCGCGGCAACATCCGGATTATGATTAATAATCAATTGTTCAAGATCATCGGCTATTTCCATTAATCTTGTTTCCAATGCTTTACCAGCCTTTGTCGTTATACAACCACAGTCAACGACGGTGTAATCGTCGTCTTTCAAATCTATAATGCCGTAACCGATCCGTGCTGTTCCCGGATCAATACCGAGTATGCGCATGTTTAAAAGCTTAACATTCCTGTTTATAATACGTTTATATGGTCGTTGATACAATATGTTTTTCTTTTGTATGGGTATACAAAATGACAATTTTTTGTCCTTTCTTAATATATTTTCGTTTTTTGACCAGTTCTTTAATATCTTTTAGATATTTTTCGGCACTGACTTTTCCTAAAATAATACTATTCAAACCCCAAAAAAGAGCTAATTGATTTTTTGTTTTTTTGTGAGGAGTAATTATGGTTGTAGGTATATATGAACGATGTTTAGCTATATAGCGTGCTGATTTTCCCGATGATGTTATGACTATAATATGTTTTGCTTTTGTTATTTCAGCAAGCTGACAGGTTTCAAAACCCAGAGCGTCGTAATAGTCAATTTTACTGTGTATTGATCGGGTTGGAAGCAAATGATGATATCTTTTTAATTCTTTTTCCACCGTTTGCGCAACTTTTGCGAAAATTTTCACAGCTTTTACAGGATATTCACCAACAGCTGTTTCGTTAGAAAGCATAATTGCGTCCGTATGATCAAAAATGGCATTGGCCGTGTCACTTACTTCCGCACGTGTAGGTTGTGGTTTTGTCACCATTGATTGCAGCATTTGCGTGGCGGTTATGACCGGTTTTCCCGCTTTATTACATTTTTGTATCATTTCTTTTTGAACAATGGGAACTTTTTCCGGTCCTATTTCCATTGCAAGATCACCGCGAGCAACCATTAATGCGTCAGCTTCTTTAATGATTTCATCAAGATTCTGGATTGCTTGTACACGTTCTATTTTTGCTACTATTTTAACTGATTTATTTCCTATTAATTTTCGTACTTTGCGAATATCTTTTGCTTCTCGTACAAAAGAAAGTGCAACGTAATCAATATCATTTTTAAGACCGAAACGGAGATCTTTCTTATCTTTTTCCGTTATAGGGTCGGTTGTAATTGTGCATTGAGGAACATTGATACCTTTATTCTTTTTAATAATTCCTTTGTTTTTGACCGCACAAATAATATCTTTTCCGCTTATCTTTTTCACTTTCAGCTCTATAAGCCCGTCGTCAATCAACAATCGGCTGTTCTTTCTTACATCCTTGTATAGTGACTTATATTGAACGGGTATTTTGTCTTTTGATTTTTTGCCGCATGTTAAGATTACCTCTTTGCCTTTACTAACGGGAATCCCTTCTTCGGGTACTTTTCCTATACGTATTTTTGGCCCTTGAAGATCCTGCATTATGGCGAGAGGAACATTCATTTCATTTGCAATTGCGCGGATTTCTTTAATAAGCATTGCATGATTTTCATAGGTTCCGTGTGAAAAGTTAAGACGAGCCACATCCATGCCGGCGATAATCATTTTCTTTAAAACTTTTGTTTCTTGAGACGCAGGACCTAAGGTGCATACAAATTTTGTATTTTGTACTCTCATTTACAATGTTTTTAAATCATTATGAAGAATTTCTAACGCTTTTTTCAGTTTTAATTTATGTAAATCTAATATTTTTTTTCTACGTTCACGGTCATGTCTTGGAATCCTGCTTAATAATTGTTCGGTTTTTGCTTGAATATCGTCGCACTCGCGATCAAATTGTTGTTTTCTTATATCATATAGGTTGATTGCTGTTTCGCTACTCATGCTTACTATAGTTAATTTCTTTCTATTATAGCAGAAAAATGCCTTTTTATTAAGCATTCTTGTAGTCTTTATTAATAAGCGATTATTTAACGGTAACGCTTTTTGCAAGATTTCGCGGCATATCGGGATTATTTTTCCTGAGAATTGCCAATTGATATGCCAGAATCTGTATTGGAATAACGTTTACGATAGGAGAGGCTTCACCAACTTCCGGAACTTTTATCCAATAATCAAATACATCATGATTTTCCGGAGAAATGCCTATTATATAACCACCCCGAGATTTAACTTCTATTGCATTGCTAATAATTTCATGTTTTGTTTCATCATTTGCAACAATGGCTATACATGGAACATTTTTATCAATCAGAGCTATCGGGCCGTGTTTTAATTCACCACCTGCAAATCCTTCTGCATGTATATAAGAAACTTCTTGTAGTTTGATTGCTGCTTCAAGAGCCATAGGATAATTTGAACCTTTGCCTATAACATACATACTTTCTACGTCTTGAATTTTTTCTGCAAGTTTTAATATGTGTTCTTCATAACGCGGGTTAAGCATATCGTTTATTTGACTTGCCGTATTAACCAATAAAATTTTTCCTTCTTCCAAGCGGTCATCCAGCGCATATGACAGCAATGTTAAAATAGCGAGTTGCGCCGTTGTTGCCTTGGTCGAGGCGACTGCTTTTTCGGGTCCCGCTTTAAGGTGAATGGCATAATCGGATATTCGATCCATAGAGGACCCTTCAACATTAATAATTGAGAGAACTTTGGCACTTTTTTTCTTTGCAACCTCAATAGCTTCAAGAGTATCTGCGGTTTCACCACTTTGTGATACGGCTATAACCAGACTACGATCGGTAATAAAATCTTGCAGGCTTGGGAATTCGGAACCAAACGTTACATTGACATGGCGTTTGGCTATTTTGGCAAACAGGTATGATCCTGCGAGACACACTTTTCCTGCCGTACCGCAACCGACCAAGTAAGTTCCGTATGCATTTTTTATTTCTTGAGCAATATGGGTGAATTTTTTCTCATCTTGATTTATAGCTCGTGTTATTGTTTCTTTTTGCTCGGTAATTTCTTTAATCATAAAATGGGGAAATTCTCCTTTTTCGGCGCTTTCGGCATTCCAGTCGATTTTAACAATTCTTTTTTCTATTTTCTCATTTGTTTGCAAATTATAAAACGCAGCATCGTCGTTTATAATAACCATTTGATCATCGTCCAAATACATAACATTGCGTGTATACTGCAAAAAGGCAGGTATATCAGATGCTATAAAAAACTCGTTTTCACCTTTACCAACAATAAGCGGTGAACCTCTTCGTGCAGCTATTAATCGATCATCTTCTGCACATAAAATCAATACAGCATATCGTCCCTTTAAACGTGATAGTGCTTTTTTTACCGCTTCAATATGCCCTAGACTTTTATATTCTTGAATAAGTTGAGCAATAACTTCGGTATCGGTTTCGGATTTAAATTTGTAGCCTTTTTCTTTAAGTTCTTTGCGCAGTTCAATATAATTTTCAATTATACCGTTGTGAACAATGGCAATGCTCCCGTCTTCGGAACAGTGCGGATGTGCGTTTTCTTTAGTTACGCCTCCATGTGTTGCCCATCGCGAATGCCCCATCGCCATAGAACTTTCAGTAGGGGAGTTAACTTTTTCTTGTAATGTAGATACGTCAAATTCTCCTATTTTTCCCACTTCTTTATGAACATTAACGTGGTGATCGGTCTTAAATGCGACACCCCACGAATCGTACCCGCGATATTCGAGTTTTTTCAATCCGTTAATAACAAGTTTAGCCGCGTTTGTTTTTTGCCCTTTGTAGGCAAATATTCCGCACATAAGAAGAGAAGTTTATACTTTGTATATATCCATTGCATGAGGATTGTGGAAGATTTGTGTTTTGATTATTTCTTCCGCTTTATTTTTATCAATATCCAAAGACCATTGTTTTCCCGCTTTAATAGTATCAACGCCGGGTATTGAAAAATGCGTCTTTATTGTTTGTAGAATACTTTTTCCGTCCGAATCATCTTTGTTAAATGCCAAATAATCGTTTCCTTGATAGATTACATTGTCTTCTTCGACAAGTCCTTTTTCTTTTTCATAACTGTAAGTTGTATTATCGATAACAATAGTTGGAATTTCTTTTGCAAGATTAACCAATTCGCCCGACTCTATAAGTTTTTGCATTGTTTCTTTAACATTAACATCGTCTGCAAGTGTAATGCCGAAATATTTTCGTTTTTTTAATATAAGATCATTAAAGCCCATTTCATGAATAGCATACTCAATTGTTCGTTCTTCATTGTCGGTAATAACGGTATCAACAAAACATTCCGCAGTTGGAGAGGTATAGTCTTTAATAGTATCTTTGACCGTAGTTTCACGTTTTTTAATAAGTGAATCTTTTACGGTAATCGAAAATGATTTTCCTATATAATCACGCATTGAATCAAAAATCGCCTGACCTTTATCAGTTCTTTCCGGATGTGGCATTAGTGATAACACATTCCCTTCAAGATTGCTTATTCCGGCTAGATTTGCCAGTGTGCCATTGGGATTAACGGGGAACTCGTTACGTATATTTCCATCTTTATCACAATATTTAAAGATGATTTGTTCGTTGTGCTCGAGCGCCTGAATAATACCATCGTCCATTGTCGTATAGCGACCTTCCGCATGTGCTACGGGAACTCTCATTATATGATCCTGATCGTATTTATTAAACGCAGTGCGTCCTGCCGGAGCTATATTCTTGAGATAAATCCAATCGTTGTAAAAACCTGTTCCCAGTATTTTACCATTCTTATCAACTCGTTTATTCCATGCCAATCCCATTTCCACATGCTGTTTGTCGAGTCCAGGAATCAGTTTTGCTTCCAATACTATTTGCGCTCCATTGCAAATACCGAGAACCGGCTTACCTTTATTTGCTTCAGCTTTTATTTTTTCAAGTAAAGGATTTTTTGATGCAATAATTCCAGATCTTCCACGATCTTCATATGAGAAACCACCCGGTATGAAAAATCCGTCAAATTGCGTATAATCAAGATCGGTTTCATTCCATCGGACAAGAGCGGGCTCCATATCCGATCGTTTTAGTGCTCGCAATGCTTCAAGTTCACAATTTGTTCCCGGAAACAGGATTACCGCAATTTTAGGAGGCATAGATAAAGATTTTTTATAATTCTATAATGACATCTTTAAGCTCTTTTGGAGCTGTGGTTATATCGAGATGTCCAGCACCAGTTATTATTACCATATCTTCGATGCGAACTCCAAAGTTTTTGGGTAGATAAATTCCCGGTTCAATGGTGGTAATCATATTTTCTTTCAATTTAGACGGTTTTTGCGTCCCCAAATTGGGTAGTTCATGTATTTCCAAACCTGTACCATGTCCCAATGCATGTTGGAAATATTCTTCATATCCCTCTTTCTTTATTATACGCATGGTAGCATTTCTTACACGAGCAATAGAGGCTCCATCTCGCAAGCGTTTAATTGCTGCGTTTTGAGAATCCAATACTGTCTGATAAACCTCTTTTTGTTTTTTTGTGGGTGGGGAAGTAAATAGCGTTCGTGTCATATCACTGCAATATCCTTTATATTTTACTCCCATATCAATCAATACAACATCACCTTTATGCAGTTTCCGCGAACTGTTTTGATGGTGTGGAATAGCGCTATTATCTCCAAAAGCAACAATTGGTTTAAATGAAAAATCTTCAGCTCCAACCGCATGAAGATTCTGTAGCATAAATTGTTGCACTTCTTTTTCGGAAATGCCTTCACGTAAAAACTCTTTTGCTTTATGAAATAATTTTTCATTAATTTTTTGAGATTTTTTTATGTAATTCAACTCATGTTCCGATTTTATTTTTCGTAATTGTTCAATAACCAGTCCTGACTTTTTTAATCGAACACCTTTTGAAATTTTTCTTAAGGATAAAAATTGACTATACGTTAGATAGTTTTCCTCTATCCCAAGCGTTTTAATGTGATATTTTTTTAATAACTCAGGCCAATCTTTTTTCCATTTTTTATCAATTTGAACAACTGTGAAATTTTTTGGAATTATTTTTTTCGCATATTCCATATAGCGAAAATCCGTAAAGAAATATGCGTTATTCTCTGTAATTAAAATAAGACCTCTGCTTCCGGTAAAACCTGTTAAATAATATACATTTACCGGGTTGCTGATAAAAAGAGCATGATAGTTGTGAAATCGTTTTCGTATTGCATCAAGCATTTTGAAGGAAATAACGTATTATATCTTCTTCTTCCGTAACGGTATCGGGAATTTCTTTAAGGCGGCTAATAATTTGATTTTTCCTGAATCCTAATTTTTCAAGTGCATTTACGGCGTCTTTATGTATGGTTTTCGTTTCAACGTAATTGGAAGGTCTATCTTTTTCCGACACTCTATTTTTAAGATCTAAAATAATGCGTTGCGCCGTCTTTTTACCGATACCGGGCGTTTTTTGCAACAACGCAACATCTCCCTGTGTTATTGCATATCGTACCGATGCTGCTGAATTATTGAGTATTTCAACAGCCGTCTTAGGTCCTACTCCGGAAACGGAAATAAGTTTTTTAAATAATATCAATTCTTCAAATGTTTCAAATCCATACAGACTAATATCATCTTCACGTACCGCTGTATGAATATAGAGACTTATTGTTTGACCTTCTTCAAGTTCCGCCATGGTATTTGAAGGCGTACTTACAGCATATCCTATGGCTCCTGTTCTGATAATAATTTCATCAGCTATTATTTTTCGAACTGTTCCTTCAAGAAAAGCAATCATATAATATATTTATTTGTCATCAGCACTATACCATTTTTAATCCTTGCCACCAATCTGTAAAGTGTTTTGTTTCCATATCTTTTAACAATTGCTTCCCGCTTTTTGAACGAACTTTCTTTTTTACATTACGTATCCATCCTTCTGTGGGATAGCCAAGGTCAAGATATTCTTTTGCCTGCAATGCTGTTTCAATTAAATCGGCTTCGTAAGCAAGCTTACCAACAGTTGATGTTTTTTCTTGTTGCGCATTCCAGTAGTCGGTAATTTTTTGTGCGATTGCATCGGGAAGAAAACTCGTTTGTTCTTTGAGGACTTTTTTTTCGCTTTCTTCTCGGTTGATATAACGTTGCGCTATTTTATTGTGATCGCCGATTCTGCTTTCCGGATTATCGTGAAACAGCACTGTTGTTGCTACTTTTTCTCCACTTACGCCTTCCATCTCTCCCAATACAAAACCTATAATTGACGCTCTGTAAACGTGTTCGGCAACCGTGTCCGGAGTTTTAACGCCAGCTGCTTGAGGTCCGTTGTGATATATTTTTTTCAACATACCCAGTTCGAAAAAATAGTCTGCCAGATGAATGTTTTTCATGAATGAGGAAGGTAACGTTTTAAAAATTGTTGCTTGAATTTCAAGAAACTTCCTTTTGTAATATGTGTTCGTATTTTTTTCATTAAATGAAGAAGAAAATGAAGATTATGGATGGTGATTAATCGAAGTCCAAACAGTTCTTTTTCTTTAATAAGATGATGAACGTAACTGGCTGAAAAGTTTTTACATGTATAGCAGCCGCATGTTTTCATAAGAGGCTCTTTCATGGTGGCAAATTCAGCGTTTTTAACATGAAACATGCCGTCTTTTGTCCAGAATGAGCCGTGTCTGGCGTTTCGAGTAGCCATAACGCAATCAAACATATCAATGCCTCGAGACACTCCTTCAAGCAAATCTTCAGGTGTACCGACACCCATAAGATATCGCGGTTTTTCTGTAGGAAGATACTCTTTTATAATATCCAGCGTATGGTACATTTGCTCTTTTGTTTCGCCGACTGAAAGCCCTCCTATAGCTATACCCGGCAAATCGAGCTGGCTCATAAATTGTGCCGACTCTATGCGCAGATCGTCGTAGATTCCTCCTTGTATGATAGGGAAGAGTGCTTGTTTGCAGGATCTTGTTTTCTGAATTTTCTCATGCTCTTTTTTGCAACGCGTAATCCATCGATGTGTTCGCTCCATTGCTTCTTTTGCATATGTATGAGATGCATCACCGGGAGCACATTCGTCAAAAGCCATGATAATATCGGCTCCGAGTGACGCCTGAATGCGCATAACTTTTTCCGGAGTGAAAAAGTGTTTTGATCCGTCAAGAAATGAACGAAATTCAACACCATCTTCTTTTATCTTTACCAAACTTGTGGTGTTTTTTTGTGACATTTTGTTTGCACCCAGCGAGAAGAC
This sequence comes from uncultured Candidatus Peribacteria bacterium, assembly GCA_964585825.1. Classification (GTDB taxonomy): domain Bacteria; phylum Patescibacteriota; class Gracilibacteria; order UBA1369; family PNNO01; genus PNNO01. The sequence goes on along the minus strand of CAZPFH010000006.1, from coordinate 198 downwards.
CTGAAAACCTCCCGAATCGGTGAGAATGGGCTTGTCCCAATTCATCCATTCATGAAGACCTCCCATTTTTTTAACGATGTCGTGTCCCGGGCGTAAATAAAGATGATAAGTGTTTGCCAGAATAATATCTGCATGAATGCTTTTTATCTCTTCGGGGCTCAGGGTTTTGACCGTTCCTCGCGTGCCGACCGGCATAAA
>CAZPFH010000005.1:0-18536 GCA_964585825.1 uncultured Candidatus Peribacteria bacterium | reverse complement strand
ATAGCGCTTTATACTTTCCAGGGAGCATGTTATAAAGGTTACTGGCCTAGAATTTTACCATGAATAAAACACGTACTCAAACTACAAATAAATTGTTTAACCAAGGAGACCGTCTCTCGATCGCCGATCCGGTGTATAAGCAATGGGTATTTCGATATACATTTTTGGAATTGGAAAAAGATTTGGGAGAACATGGCGATATAACAACCGAAGGTCTTTCAAAAAGCAAAAAAAACGTTACGGCGCGTATTTATGCAAACACCTCTGGGATTTTAGCGGGACTCAGTGAAATAAATTATTTTCTTGCTGCAAGCAATCCTGTCTTCAAACCCGGAATAAAAAAAATCACAATTAATCAAGAAATGTCTGATGGAACCACATTCCACAAAGACGATGTTTTGCTTGAATGTTCAGGAAGAGCTCAAGATATATTAAAAGTTGAACGAGTTATCCTCAATCTCTTACAACATATGTCGGGTATAGCCAAGCAAGCGCAATCCATAATAAAACAAGCAAAAAAAGGCAATAAAAATATCCTAATCGTCCCCACACGAAAAACCACATGGGGACTACTTGATAAAAAAGCCGTTCATATCGGTGGCGGTGGCACTCATCGCTTGGATCTTTCCGATGCTGTTCTTATAAAAGATAATCATCTGGCTTTGTATAATAACGACCTTCGCAGTCTTCTTCTTGATTATCATCCTCCTACATCACCATATCAATTTTTTGAAATTGAAATAGACAAAAAAAATCAAGCTTTGCCGATAGCACGTATTATTCGTGATTTACAGAAAAATAATGCACTTCCCGATCCGGCCGTTATTATGTTCGACAATATGAAACCAACCGATATCGAAAAACAAATTGCCTTATTTAAAAAAACAGACCTATACGATCATTTTATTTTTGAAGCATCAGGCGGTATAACTTCAAAAACCGTACAACAATATGCGCGAAGCGGCGTTGATGTTATTTCAATGGGTGCACTGACACAAAACATAAAACCTACCGACCTCTCTTTGGAAATCGGGATAACATGACCATAATCACGCTATTTTGCCATAAGATGCAAGTGGATATGGAAAATAATCTGTCCCGCTTCTTTTCCAACATTAAACTGCAATTGATACCCTTTTGCATCGTTTTGTGCAGCTAATTTTTTCGCGACAAAAATAAGATGTCCCATTAACGCTTCATCCTTTTCTTCAATATCGGCAATCGATGCTATATGTTTTTTGGGAACAATTAAAAGATGTACTCGAGCTTTCGGATTGATATCCTTAAAGGCCACACATATATCATCCTCATATACAATATCAGAATCAACTTCTTTATTAATAATCTTACAGAACAAGCAATCGTGCATAGTTCCCCACTGTTAATCTTTGAGTGACTTATCCAATGCATACATCGCTCTACCAACTCTCACAAAATGTGCGTTTTTCTGTAAATTAAGCGATATAGTACCTTTTTTAACTTGTCTTTGCTTTAATACTCCCTTGATAATATCCTGTTTACTCATCGGGCTTTTTTTATCGAGCAGATCTTCAATAACATCCGCCACAGTACCTTTTTTAAAACCCCATTCTTTCAACGCGTATAAACCTCGACCAACAAGGACAAATTGATCATATCGAATAAGTTCATTGTGAACCGCTTGTGTCGTAACCACCTTCTTATCAAAATTGGCTTCGGAAATTTTATTGGCAATTTCAATAAAATGCAGAGGTTTTTTATTCTCCTTAAGTACAATATATGCTTTATCCCTAATGCTACGAGGATTGATATGCCTCCAGCTCATTAATCCAAATCCGTTTTTCATCTTTTTCAAACGTTTATCAACTTCAAGCGATGAAACAACCGTTTCTTTTTCTACCGAAATATCTTTATTCGCGAGTACTTTCTGAACTTGCTCTGCGAGGGTTTTATTATCAACAACGTCACCTTTCTTGTTAAGGAATGAAACCCCGGCTTTAATAATCTCATTTACCATCGGCTTTGTTATCCCTTCCAGTCTCCAAAATGGTTTATATCGATTACTTTTATCGGTTTTTTCCAGTTCGGGAGTAATATTTAATGAAAGTCGAATAATATGAGCGTCAACCTGATCACTGCTCCCTATAATATTTAAAATGTCACTGATAAGCGATTTTTCCGTACTAACACCACCTTTCCCTTCCATAATATCTTTTGCAACTAAGCTCACCTCATTTAATTTTGTACTACTAACCGTTCGTTTCAATTTGCCAAGAGCAATTTTTTCAATTTGCCTAATTCTTTCCCGTGTAACGGAAAATTGCTGTCCTATCTTCTCGAGCGTCATTTTTGGCTTATTGTTGAGGCTAAAGCGTTTCACAATAACATCTTTTTCTTTCTGGCTTAAAACCAGAAAAATATCCTCCATAATTTCGGACAAATTGAGCTTTTTTATGGAAACACTTCGTGAACTTTGAGGTACTTTATTATTCATAGGAAGCTATGGTATAGGCTAAAGTGCTAATAACATATTCGTTCTCAATTAATATGTCAAGCAAGATAATTGATATATATGCAAAATTATTTTAAAAGAAATTTGGACAAAGATACTAATCTATATTTCTGTATTTGTCAAATGCTTTATTTATCCCTGCAGCATAGTCTATACATATTTATCATTGACGCCTACAAACCTTTTTGCTACTTTTGTAGAGCTTTTGACATACTTGTTTTTTTCGCGCCGAGGTGGTGGAATTGGTAGACACGCTAGTCTTAGGAACTAGTGGGGCAACCCGTGGAGGTTCGAGTCCTCTCCTCGGCACCATTGTTATCGTAGAGATCGTTGAGTCGTTTTGATTGAGATCTCTTTTTTCAATATCCATCTATTCTCTTTTTCATCCCAACGATACTGCCTTTTCTTTAATCGCGGACCAAAATATTCTCGTTTCGTTTCATCGTTTGCCGGAGCGTGCTGCGCTAAATATTCGCGTAACAAGATAGGTTCCCCATCCGGCATAGGGACAAAAGTAGTATCTAGAAAAAGATTTTCTTGTTCAGAGTTTCCCCTGTTCAGACACGTTTCAACATAATGGATATCAGGTTTTAATCCGTTATAATAAAGTGCATGAGCGCATCGAAACATATGCATATCATGCAAAGCGTCATCATCCTCACCTTCTCGTTGAAAAATCGGATTGGAAATAAAATGTTCCCACTTATCAGCTTTCACGGTTTTTGTCAGATGATTACCAATCGGCCAGCAGATAAGGTTTAAGTCATTTCGCTCTCCAAAATTATTATAAGAGTGTCCGCAGGGTAATAAAAAATAGGGAAACTCCCTTTTAGAGAGGTTTTGTATATCTTGTAATGAAAGTTTACTCAATCGAACACCGTTCATTAGCTGTCCTTCTTTATATCGAACAGCCATTGCCCCGGTTTCATCATACCGAGAAGCTCCGGGCTTCGCCCAAAAAGCATCTTTGCGCGTAGCATGAGTGGAATAATGACGTAAAAAAAATCCGCGTTGCAGATCGTAAGTTAAAACCGGCTCACGTTTATATGGATAATACATTGTCACATTCGCACTCGAAGAAGATTGAAGACTGCCATAACCAATTATCCCTATGTCGGGGATACGCCCTTGCCGCAAACAATTATTTATCTCTTGTTTAAAAGGCTCTATGAACTTTTCTGCAGGATAGTCGAAATATGGAAGATATTTATCTATACAGGAACTCTCTTTTTCACTTAGTTGTTGCACCTCTTTCACCCGTTGCCTCAATATCAGGCTATTATTTTCAATATCCCGTATCATAACTTGCATATGTTGCTTGATCTCTTCAAAAGAAAGTGTTTCAAGCGTTTGAATTGAACGTTTTATATACTCACGATGAATATTTATTTCCCCCATTGACACAAGCTTCTCATATAAATCCGGAGCATACCGTTTAGCACATTGATCAACATTTTCTTGCAATTGAAGACAATGGCAATCTTTTTCACGTTTATCCATAAAATACAGTCAACTAAAAATAAATTTTAGAATAATTTTCCTCTTACAGTCAACATCCGGTATTTAGTTTGTAAATTAAGCTGCAAATAGTTATTATCAGTGGTGCCCAACGTTAAACCGGATACGCTTTATGTCTTTTGTACACCTACACGTACATAGCCACTACAGCCTGCTCGATGGTCTTGGAAAACCTCACGATATTGTAGCTAAGGCAAAAAAAGATGGTGCACCTGCTGTTGCGTTAACAGACCACGGTGTGCTGTACGGCGCTATTGAATTTTATAAAACGGCAAAGAAACAAGGCATAAAACCCATTATAGGTGTGGAAGCTTATGTAGCGCCGGGATCACGTTTTGATAAAGGGACCGGACCAAAAAATAAACCGTTTCACCTTGTGTTGCTGGCAAAAAACAATACTGGTTATAAAAATTTATTAAAATTGGTTTCTCAGGGACATCTTGAAGGGTTTTACTACAAACCTCGCATTGATATCGGCCTGTTAAAGGCTCATTCGGAAGGCCTTATAGCGCTAACTGCATGCTTAGCCGGAGAGATACCTCGTTTATTGCTGCAAAACAATGAAAAAAAGGCCATCGAGAGTATTAAATGTTATCAAGATATCTTTGGCAAAGATGATTTTTATCTGGAAGTACAAGATCATCCCGAACTTGAGAATCAAATGATCGTTAATAAAAAAATAATAGAACTTGCGAATAAGCTTAATGTTCCACTTGTTGCAACAAACGACTGTCATTATGTAGAAAAAGATGATGCCGAAGTACACGATGTCCTTTTATGCATACAAACCGGTAAGTCCGTACAGGATGCCGATCGCATGAAATACATAGGTGATTTTTCAATGAGAAGTCCGGAAGAAATGAAACAATCGTTCTCTTCGGCTCCCGAAGCTATAGAAAACACACTCAAAATTGCCGAAAAATGTAATGTAGAATTGGAATTTGGACAAAATTTGCTGCCCAGTTATCACACACCGCAAAATGAGACTCCAAAAGAATACTTACATAAAATGTGCGTTGCCGGTATTAAAAAGAAATATCCCGAATCCGGTCAAGAAAAAGCGTTAAAACAACTCGAATATGAGTTGAAAATGGTAGATAAAATGGGCTTTAACACATATTTTTTAATTGTTCATGATTTTGTAAAATTTGCAAAGGATCATGATATTTTAGTTGGCCCGGGCCGCGGTAGCGCAGCAGGTTCTATTATCGCTTATTCCTTGGATATCACTACTGTAGATCCGTTGAAATACGGTCTTATTTTTGAAAGATTTCTAAATCCTGCCCGCGTTTCAATGCCCGATATCGATATTGATTTTGCAGATAGCAGACGAGATGAGGTGCTTGAATACGTCATAGAAAAATATGGACGTGAAAATGTTGCACAAATAATTACATTCGGAAAAATGACGGCAAAAGCAGTCGTACGAGATACCGGACGAGGCCTTGGTTATCCATACGGTGACGTTGATCGTATAGCAAAACTTGTTCCACCCACTATTTTGGGCAAACATGCTCCATTAAAAGAATCCGTTAAAAATGACCCTGAACTACATGCAGTATATGAAAACGAAGAAGATACAAAAAAACTGCTTGATATAGCATCAAAACTTGACGGAACCGTTCGTCATGCGGGAACACACGCATGCGCTGTGGTTATATCGGAGAAACCGCTTGTAGAAAACACTCCTCTGCAACGTTCCCCTACCGATACCGAATCGATCATCACACAATATTCCATGAAACCGATTGAAGAAATCGGTCTGCTTAAAATGGACTTCCTCGGATTAAAAAACTTAACACTTCTTGAAAAAGCAAAAAAAATCATTAAGCGAACCAAGGGCGATGAAATTGTTTTCGATGATATCCCTCTGGATGATAAAAAAACATTTGAACTGTTCCAACAAGGCAATACATCGGGAGTCTTTCAGCTCGAATCGGCGGGCATGAAACGTTATTTAAAACAATTAAAACCTCAAGCATTCGAAGATATTATCGCCATGATCTCATTGTATCGTCCCGGACCTATGGAATGGATACCCGATTATATAAAAGGAGCTCATAATCCGAAAAAAGTTAAGTATCTCGACCCTTCTTTTGAAGAAATATTAAAAGAAACAAACGGTGTTGCTATTTACCAAGAACAAATCCTTCAAATCGCTCAAGTGTTCGCAGGATTCAGTTTGGGAGAAGCCGATATCCTACGAAAAGCCGTAGGTAAAAAAATCCCGAAGTTATTACAAGAACAACACGAAAAATTTGTACAAGGGGCAATAAAAATGGGACATAAGCAATCTTTTGCCAATGAAGTTTTTGAAAAGGTCATTGAACCGTTTGCTGGCTACGGTTTTAACAAAGCGCACGCAACATGTTATGCTATGATTTCCTATCAAACAGCTTATCTAAAGGCAAATTACCCTACGGAATTCATGACCTCGCTCATGATTTGCGATTATGGAAATACCGACAAGATAGTGTTTGAAATTTTGGAATGTGAACAGATGGGTATTAAAGTACTTCCTCCTTCAGTCAACGAATCATTCAGGAATTTCACATATGTTGATGATAAAAAAATACGCTTTGGTCTGGCGGCAATAAAAGGCATCGGAGATAAACCGGCACAAGAAATTATTACGGCCCGAGAAGATAAATCATTCGAATCACTTGAAGATTTTTGTTCGCGTGTTCCTAAAAAGGTAATTAATAAAAAAACGATTGAAGCTCTTGCTTATAGTGGTGCTTTAGACGAATTCGGTGATCGCAAACAAATCGCAGAAAGCACCGAGGAAATTTCAAACTTTGCAAAATACAGTCATAAAACAAAAGTTGATGGACAAACCGATATTTTCGGCATGCTTGATGACGATCAACAAAGCGCTAAGGCAACGGCTTTCGCTCTTAAAGAAACTGAGCCGGCAACATCAATTGAGAAATTAAAATGGGAAAAAGACTACTTGGGGTTATATGTTTCCAGTCATCCATTACAAGGTTTGAAAGATTATTTTGCAAAAAAAGTCTATCTTATTGCATGCCTTAAGAAAAAAGATCTAAATAAAAAACTGGCTATCGGCGGCCTTATAACACGCTATCGGAAAATTTTTACAAAAAGCGGTTCATACATGGCCTCTTTTACCATCGAAGATCCAACCGGAAAACTCAATGTGATAGTTTTTCCACGCGCATATCAAAAATACGGTCATCTTTTTCAAGAAGATGAGCTTGTTGTTATGACCGGCAAAGTATCTGATCGCAGAGGGCAAATTCAATTTATTTGCGAAGAAGCGAAAAAAATATCATTACCGGGCATGATTGAAAATGCAAAAAAACAAAATCTATATAAGCCTGATGAAAAAGTTGTATTGGTCAATCCTCAATTTAATGACGATGAAGAAAAAGCCGAAAATAAAGAAAACATCAAAAAGGAAGCAAAACTAAAGCCATTCATAATAACTATTCCGGCTGCTTGCAATAAAGTCACTTTAAATAAAATAAAGCAGGAGTTGCTTAACAATAAAGGTGACAGGCCTTGTCAAATTCATATGCCCAATGCACACACCAACAAAGTTCAGCGTATAAAAGTTCCGTTTGGAATTAACGTCACAAAAGATCTTCAGCAACGTGTCGAAAAGCTTACAAGCTGCACTTCTTAGCTACTTATTTATGAAAGCGGATTTCCGATAATGCGATTAATAATGGCTTGCTCTTTTTCTTGTCTGCGTCGAATTTCTTCTTGTATCACCTCTTCCTGTTCTTCCAATTGAGTCTGAGGAAGCTCAATGATTTGCCTATTAAGATTTTCTTCGGATGACGAGGGTACATCCGATGTTTCAGTTGTGCCGTCGGGACGAATAATCATAACACCCATATTTTTTATATTGTTAAGTACAGTAAGAACAGATTGCTATTTTTGACTATTATCACGTTTTTGTCAAGCCTTGGTATTTTGTTGACTATTTAACGTTGTACAATTACATTCAACTTGTATCTTAACGAATTGTTACACTATGTATAGAACTCACACATGCAATGAGCTTAGAGGCTCTGATGAAGGTAAAGAAGTTAAATTAGCCGGATGGATTCATCGTCGACGAGATCACGGAGGCCTTATTTTTGTTGATTTGCGGGACGGTTACGGCTACACGCAAATAGTTTTCGATCCCGATAATAAAGAGCCTTATAATATTGGAAATACATGCAGAAGTGAGTTTGTTGTGGAAATCAAAGGAACTGTCAGAAAACGTCCCAACGGTCAAACAAATACCGATATCGATACAGGCGAAATAGAAGTTTTGGTTACCAAAGCAGTTATTTTAAATACATCTAAAACCCCACCTTTTGAAATTGATCAAGATAAAGAAGTTGGAGAGGATCTACGTTTAAAATACAGGTATTTGGATCTTAGAAGACAACGAATGCATAACAATATTGAAAGACGATACAAAATGATTAAGTTTATCCGCGACTTTATGGACAAAAAGGATTTCTTGGAAATAGAAACTCCTATTATGATCAAAGGAACGCCTGAAGGAAGCCGGGAATACATTGTTCCCTCACGGCTTTATCCCGGGAATTTTTATGTTCTTCCACAATCACCTCAACAGCTTAAGCAGCTTTTAATGACTTCATCCTTTGATAGATATTTTCAAATTGCTCGATGTTTCAGGGATGAAGATCAACGTGGAGACAGACAACCGGAATTTACACAATTGGACATTGAGATGTCTTTTGTACACGAAGAAGACGTAATTGAACTAACGGAAGAACTTGTTGTTGCTCTTAGCAAAGAGATGCTTCCAAATAAAAAAATACAATCGGATCCTTTTAAAAGACTTACATGGCATGAAGCAATGAATCAATACGGTTCGGACAAACCTGATTTACGATTTGAGATGATGTTGGAAACAGTTAGCGAAGAAGTTGAAAATTGCGATTTTAAAGTGTTTACTTCCGTACTTCAAAACGGAGGGACCGTTAAAGCGTTAAACGTCCCGGGAGGAGCAAGTTTTAGCCGAAAAGAAATAGACGAGCTTGAAAAAACAGCAAAAGTGTATAAAGCAAAAGGACTTGCATATATAAAATTCAATGAAGAAGGACCAAAATCTCCAATTGCAAAATTTTTTAAAGAAGAAGAGATTGAAAAAATCAAAGAAAAAGTCGGGGCAAAACAAGGTGATATTGTGTTTTTTACTGCAGATAAATTTGAAACCGCATGTGAATCGCTCGGGCAGGTTAGACTTGCCTGCGCAAAAAAACTAAATATGATCGATGAAAATATTCTTTCCTATGTATGGGTAACCCACTTCCCTCTTTTTGAGTGGAATGAAGAAGAACAACATATAAGTGCGGTTCATCATCCATTTACCAGACCTTTGGAAGAAGATATTGGGCTGTTAAAAGAAAATGCGGAAAAAGTCAGATCACAAGCATACGATTTGGTTCTTAACGGCAGCGAAATCGCCGGCGGCAGTATGAGAATACACGAAAAAGAATTGCAATCCACAATTTTCGATGTACTTGGTATATCAAAAGAAGATGCCGAGCTTCGGTTTGGGCATTTATTACATGCATTCGAATTCGGGGCGCCACCTCATGGAGGCATTGCCTTTGGCCTCGACAGGTTTATTATGATTTTTCAAGATGAACCTAATATTAGAGAAATCATAGCCTTCCCAAAAGATCAAAGAGCCCGCGACCTTATGCTTGGAGCTCCATCGGAATTACCAACCGAGCAAATAGCGGAAATGCATATAAATATAGCAAAACCCCCGGAAAAGTAATAAACAACCCGCAATAAAGAGGCCTTGGATACTTCCCAAAAATATGTTTTTGCCTTATACTATATTAAGAGTGCACATATAGCTTTTACGGTCTATGGATCAGCTTCTAACAATTATCTTATTCGCATCCCTTGCTCTTATCGTCTTTGTTGCAATAATTGTAGCAATACGACTCTATAGCAACTATGAGCGCTCATTGGACATGGTATTTTTAAAAGTACAGGTTCCTCAAAAAGAATCAAAAGAAGATCGTGAGCGTGAAAGCGAAGCATTCTCTTCAGGAAAAGATTTCAAAGAAGTTGTGGGCATTATGAGTCATTTTTTCAGCTCCCTCCACAGTATTTATGGAACAACTCTTAAGGACAAAGTAAAAGGACAAGAGTTCCTTTCTTTTGAATATTCCGTTTTAAACAGCGAAATTCACTTTTTCATTGTTTGTCCCCGTAATTTGGAAAGTCTAATTGAAAAACAATTGACCAGTTTTTATCCGGACTGCTTTATCGAACGAGTAAGAGACTACAATATCTTCAAAGAAGAGTACAAGGTAACGGGAACCTATATGCGCCTTGTAAAAGAATCTATTGTTCCTTTTAAAACATACAACAGGCTTAACTCGGATCCTATAAACTCAATTATAAATGTCCTTTCCAAGTTTAAATCGGAGGAAGGCGCAGCGATACAAATATTGATACGTCCAAAAAAAGACGGATGGCAAAGCAAAGGACGCGAACGAGCTGAAGAACTTTTTAATAAAAAAAATCAAAAAGCAAGATCCCCATTAAACCCGCTTGGATGGATTGCCGGACTATTTGAGTTACTGGTTCGAGGAGAAAATATAACAGACAATCAAAATCCTGATACAACAAGAACAACGCCCGCTACAGAAGAAGAGGTCAAAGCTATAGAAGAAAAGAATTCCCAACCGGGTTTTGAAACCATTATTCGTCTTATCGTTTCGTCTTCAACAAAACGTGAAGCGGATTCGCATTTGACCAACATGAAAAGTGCTTTTTCACAATACGCGGGCACAAACGGAAACAGCTTTACTGCAACAAAATGGCATTCGGACAAACGATTGATCCGCGACTTTATTTTTAGAGCATTCAGGAGACCGCACAACTATAAATTACGGCAAAAGAAATCGGTTTTAAGCTGCGACGAACTTGCCAGTCTTTATCACATACCGAACAACAAATATAATCGTTCTCCGAATATAGCTTGGCAACGCTTTAAATTAGCCCCAGCTCCAACAGACGTACCAACAGAAGGAATTCTGATAGGTTATAATTATTACCGCGGAGAGAAAAAAGAAATACGCATGAAAAGAGAAGATCGTTTTAGACACTTTTATGTGATTGGGCAAACGGGTACCGGTAAAAGTTCCATCTTGCAAGTCATGATCCGTCAAGATCTTAAAAATGGTGACGGTCTATGTATTGTTGATCCTCATGGCCAGCTTATTGAAGATATTATGCCATTTATTCCGCGTGAACGTGCTGATGATGTCATTTACTTCAACCCGGCAGACTTGGAACGCCCTATCGGTATTAATCTGCTCGAAGCAGATACTCCGGAAGAACGAGAACTGGTAGCACTCGATGCCATGAATATAATGATTAAAATATTTAATGAAGAGGTGTTTGGACCACGTATTCAGGATTATTTTCGTAATGGTTGCCTAACTTTGATGGAAGACCCTGACGGTGGTGCTCTCACCGATATTGTGCGCTTATTTACCGATGACGAGTATCAGAAAATGAAAGTTGAAAAAGTAACTAATCCAATTGTACGTTCATTCTGGGAACATCAAATGGCAAAAACCGGCGCTAGAGAAAAACAAGAAATTATTCCATATTTCGCTTCCAAATTCGGTCAATTTGTTACCAACACAATGCTCCGCAATATTATCGGTCAAACAAAATCAAGTTTTGATTTTTCGGAAGCCATGAATAAGAAAAAAATTCTTCTTATGAATTTATCAAAAGGTACAACAGGAGACATAAATTCAAAACTGCTCGGATTAATAATTGTACAAAAATTGCAAATGGCAGCCCTAAGACGACAAAAACAAGGAAAAGAAGCACGTAAAGACTTCTTCCTTTATATAGACGAATTTCAAAATTATATTACGGACAGTATAGAATCAATACTCTCCGAAGCGCGTAAGTACCGCTTAGGCTTAATTATGGCTCATCAATATATCAAGCAGCTAGAAGGTGAAGACGGTAAATCAAAAGTTAAAGATGCCGTGTTCGGTAATGTCGGCACAATGATGTCTTACAAAATCGGTGCACAAGATGCTGAATATATGGCAAAAGAATTTGCACCGGTATTTTCAGAATCTGATTTAATAAATCTAGACAAATACAAGGCGGTTATGAAACTATCCATCGACACTCAACCATCACGCCCTTTCAGTGTTATCCCTGTCAATCCATATCTTGAAGAAGGAGACAAGGATGTTGCTGAAGCGATTAAACAGCTTTCAAGACTTACATACGGTCATGATAAGAAATTTGTAGATAGAGAAATTCTACGCAGAATCGGTGCAATTATGTAATACAAAAGCAAAAAGACACTGTTTTATTAGACCACAGCTTTTTAAGTGTGTCTATGTTTGGTTCGTGAAAAAAAGTTGATTTTATGGGATAATATAAAGATTTAAAAAAATAAAAATAAAAAAATCATATGAATATAAAACATTCACCATATTATTATCTTCAACTTAAATATGCTCTACTGGTCGTTATCGGAGTATTAACATATTTCACTCTGTATCAAATTGCTCACGCAGCTTACCAGAAGACATTTACCATTAGCGCATACTACTCGCCTATCGAAGGCCAAGAACGATATGTAACCGGCTCGTACGCCGGAGATATACGTCTTAACGGTAGCGGAGTTAACAGTGCCGATGGAACCCCGGTTTATCCGGGTATGATCGCCGCTCCGAAATCGTATGCGTTTGGCACAAAAATGAATATTCCGGGAATCGGCCTGGTTGCCGTTCACGACAGGGGCGGAGCCATTGTCCATGCAGGTGAACGGGGGCAGCACTATGACCGCCTCGACGTATGGATGGGATATGGCGATAAAGGTCTTAATCGAGCATTAAACTGGGGCAAACGAAATGTTGACGTAACCGTATACGGCATTGATCCTTCAATTCAAGAAAATGTATACCTTGAAGGATTTACCGAAGCTGAAAAATTCGTTCGCACCATCGTACAGGAACAAAAAATATTTAAAACTGACTTATGGCACAGCAAATCAGGCGAAGATGTCGGAAAATTGCAGCGATATTTAAAAAATCTCGGATACTATAAAGGAACTATAGATAATTATTATGGCGATGAAGTATATAAAGCAGTTATGGCATTCCAAATCGATCAAGATATCGTTGATAATGAAGAAGAATTCGGTGCGGGATATTTTGGCCCTCAAACAAGAACTAAAATCGAAGCAATTATAGATAAAAGGAGAGAAGATACTTTGCCAAATAGGAATCTCGGTCGCGACGATACCGGAGAAGATGTGAAAAAATTACAAAAAGCACTCATCAAGCTCGGATATGATCTTGAGATAACCGGCGTTTACGATCAAAAAACAATTAATGCCGTTTTCGACTTCCAGCACGATAACGATATTCTTCGTAGCGAAGATGATTTGGGAGCGGGCTACTTCGGTCCTCAAACATTGGCGATATTGTCAGATAGATTGGCTTCACTAGATGCGCCATTAAGTGAAACTCTAGATATATTCGATAATGAACCGGCTTCATTCGTAGCATTCGAAAAAGATTTATCTCTCGGCGATCAGGGACAAGAAGTTACTCGATTACAGGAAGAATTAAAGAAGTTTAATTTGCTGCGCATTGATCCTACCGGCTATTACGGTGAAGTAACACAAAACGCAGTCTTTAAATTTCAACAACGCAAAGGTATTTTAACCTTAAAAACAGATAATGGAGCCGGCATTTTCGGTCCTCAAACAAGAAATCATCTAAATACACTACTTGGTTATCGTGCGAACAATAATCAAAAAATAGCAACTCGCACAGCAGCATTTAATAATAAAAATGCTACGGTAAGCCGTGTTGCAACCATACCCGAATCGGAAAAGAAAACAGAAAAAACTCAACCGGAAACAATAAAAACTTCTCCATCAACATTTACCGAGCAACTCACCTATGGTTCGCAAGGAAAACAAGTAGCATTATTACAAAAAGCACTTGCCAATCTCGGCTTCTTTCAAGGCGGACTTTTTACCGATTATTTTGGAGAAGAAACGACGAAAGCCGTTATCGCCTTTCAACTGGATCACGGAATTATACGTGATAAAAACGAAGATGGTGCCGGACAAGTAGGCCCCCAAACACGCGCCGCTTTAAACAGTACTATTTAATATCTTCAGGCGTTTTTTTAAGAGGCTCAAACAATTCCTTTTCAAGAGCATAATAAGAATCATAAATCGCCTGTTGTTTTTCTGTTTCAATATTATGAGGATTGTATCGTTTTCGACCATCTTTAAATCGCTCTTGTAAAGAAACAACATCCGTATGCAGTACACGTTTATCAGCATATGTCGCTATTTTTTCTTCAAGACTAAAAGGCTGATGTTCTCGCTTTATTATAGCTTCAAATGCATGTTTGCGCACTATTGATGCAATGATCGGCTCACGCTGCTCATATTCAAGAACGTACGCGGCCGCCTCTCCATGACTCATAGAAGGATACTGTTTTTTTAATTGCGCACGAATATTGTCATATTGCGGATTATCGTTGAAATCTATGATTCGCACCATATCGTGCAATTTACACGCATAATGAATTGAATCACTATCCAGTTCGTATTTTTTATCCTCATAATATCCTGCAATTGTGTCTGCAACACGAGTTACCACCAAACAATGGTGAATGACATGATCGGGCGTATAAAATCTCTGATACAATTTTTCATTCATATCGTTTTGTTATCCTTATAACACGCCAATTATCTTTTTCTCCATATGACAAATGAATCATAAGTGCAGATGAAGGAATCAACTGATCAATATTTTCTGGCCACTCTATAAGAGCAAAACTGTTTTCTCGCTCCGCTATCTCCGAAAATTCTTCAGCCGTCTGCTCATCAATTAAGGCAAGTCGATAATAATCAAAATGATATATAGTATTATTATTGTGCTTATAGACACGGTAATAGGTATATGTCGGGCTTTTCACTTCCCTCTCGGAAATATTAAAATAATCACAAAAACCTTTCACAAAAACTGTTTTTCCCGTCCCCAAATTTCCTTGCAAGCAAATTACCGAAGGAAAATGACTGACACACTCTTTCGCTATTTTTTGAGCTAAACGCTTTGTTTCTTCCGGTGATTTTGTTGTGAAAGATGCCGGTAAATGCATTGTTATATATTTGATTATCAAGCCAATTTCTGCTATAATATACTATAAAAATAAAAAAAAACTAAACACAAAAATAAACTAACTTTCTATGAAAAAGAAACAAAAACATCATATTAGTCATTTTGCATGGATTGGCATGATTGCCTATTTGGCTATTTCTATTTTACTTGTACAAATGAATGCAACCTTTTTTCAGGCAAGTATTATTCCCATGCAACAAGCTCCGGCATTCGACGGTTTAACAAGTCCCGTACGTCAATCACCCGATTGGGTTGGGCTAAGTACCTCTGAATGGGACATGAGCTACAGTCAGCTAAATCAACGTGGAAAATTAGTTTCTTTCCCTACTTATAATCCTTCAAATTTAAAAATATCAACCGATTCCTTAAAATGGGGAAATCCAACACATGACTCTATAAGAAATGAAAAAATCACTTTTTCAGTACCATATATGGGAAACTATCGTCTCGACGGACATGAATATGCCGGCAGTCATCTTGCGGTAGATATAAAAGTGCCTTCCGGAACACCGGTTTATGCAATAGGAAACGGCATTGTTTATAAAACATCCGAACAATTATATGGTTTTGGAAAGCATATCGTTATTAAACATAAAAACTTCCCTTCTTTCGATAATCCATCACGAAGAGAAGATTATTATTCAAGCTATTCACATCTAAGCACTTTAGCTGTTAATGAAGGGGCTGTTGTGCGAAAAGGAGACTTAATCGGCTATTCCGGAAGCACCGGAACTTCTACGACGCCCCATGTTCACTTTCAAATTGACAACGATAACGCGCCTTGGCATCCTTTTTGGCCATTCACTTCAACAGAAGCTGCAAATGCGGGAATGAATTTTACACAAGCCGTTAATGCGGGACTAAACCAATCTATAGCTATTCGCAATACTATTAATCCTTTCCTTTACATACAAAAACATAATACCGGGACAACTCCGTCCCCCATCGTTACTGAGCCGATCCCGGAACCTGAAACAGAACCCGTAGAACGTGAAACAATTATCGAACCTTCACCTATCTCGGAAAATCTGCTAGCTGAAGAAACAGACGCAAATCGCGGTGAAACAACGGAAGAAGTTATCACAGAAGATCCTACCAAGGGTTATGTGACATTTGATATACAGTCACCAACAACATTTGAAGAAGATAAACCATTTACAGTAACAATAACAGCAACAACACGAACAGGAGAAATTATTAAAAATTATGTACCGGAATCTCCGGTAAAAGTAACTGTAAACCGTGGCAAAGCCGAAATAGAGCCACGCAGATTAAGTGCTCAAGATTTTAATAACGGCGTCGCAAAACTTACGGTTACACCGAAAAACGCATCTCCTTTTCAATTCCAGGTTAAAACAGAAACTCTCATAAAAGAAAGCCCTGTCATTGCTGAAGGCCTTTTTGTGGACGTTAACGTTGTCCATCCACATTTTGAAGCAATCAGTTTCCTTAAAAACGAAGGGGTTATCCAGGGTTATCCGGACGGATCGTTTAAACCTGAAAACACCGTTTCACGAGTTGAAGTATTAAAATTCATTTTAGAAGGGATTGACGCACAAATAGCCGATGCAAAAACGCTTCCTTTTACGGATGCCGAAAACGGAACCTGGTATGCCGACTACCTTCAAACAGCGCTCTATTTAAACATTATCGACGGTTATCCGGACGGTTCGTTCAAACCAAGCAATACGGTCAATAAAGCCGAATTCATGAAAATGCTTATCGAAGCAATGAACATAGATATTGATCCGGAAGTTCGCTCAATGCCGCTTCGCGATGTAGATACCGATGCCTGGTATGCACCGTATGCACAATTTGCTTACCAAAAGAACATCATGGATTTCGAAGATCGCGCCTTTAATGCCAATGAATATATGACACGAGAAAATGTAGCTGAAGCGATGTATAGAGTGCAGGTGTTAAGTCAAACCGGCGCAGCACGTTTTGATTCGGATATCGCCGATGAATTTGCAAGAGCAGCATAATCAACAAATAGAAAGTGTTGCTCACCTACCATTTGCTGGTGTAGAGTACTTGAGGAAAATTGATTTTTAGCATGCGTTATGAACGAAGAAACCAGCAATCCGCAACAATCTAATACGGACGAGTCTCCGCCACCGCCTAAAAACGACACGCGCGGTGTTAGTGAAATATTCGGTAAAAAAGAAGAAAAAGAAAAACCGAAGGATCAAGCTGCTGCCACCACTACTACTCCCAACAATGAAACAAGTCAGCAACCTGCAGAAACCGACACATCGTCAACAAAGAAAGAGAAAAATGAAAAAAACAGTTTATTAACGTTACTTCTAGATATAGGCCTTAACTTGCTTATTGTTTTTGGATTGGTTTTTGTTATTCAGAGTTTTATTGCATCTCCTTTTAAGGTATACGGCCCTTCGATGTGCGATACGTTAAATAACATCAATGACGAGTGTCAGCGCGGCTATGGAGAGTATATTATTGTAAACAAACTAATTTACCAGGATTTTTTCGGATGGAGCCTCAGTCAACCCTCGCGAGGAGATATAATTGTTTTCCATCCTCCGCACAGTGAAGAGCAGTTTTATATAAAACGTATTATTGGCATTCCGGGTGATACTATAAAGATTATCGATGGAGACGTGTTTCTTTTTAACGATGCCTTCCCAACAGGGCACAAGCTTGAGGAACCATATTTAAACGAAGTTAACGGACACAAAACCAAACCGAGTACTAATCAGGTAACAACTTTTGACGTTCCCGAAGGGCATTATTTTGTATTGGGGGACAACAGAAGACAAAGCACAGATTCACGCAGTTGCTTCCGTGATGCATATGAAGGAGGCTGTCGCGGAGAAGGAGCATACTTTCTCCCTGAACGCAATATTGAAGGAAAAGCATCTGTTGTCTTATGGCCACTGGGGAAAATACGAATCCTCCAGGACGTTACCTACTTCTAACGCTCTCATAATCCACCCGTACAATTCTTTACGAATAGGGTTGACAAGTTGGGTTTTTATACTTATAATTAATTCCTTGCTTTTTGAAGCGAGGAATCTGTTAGGAACCCGTATTACTTGTATTAACAACCTTATATGCGTTACAACCTGTTGATAAAATTGTAAAACAGTTTGTTATTTATGGTTATACCTAATAAGGTGTGTTCTTTGAAATAAAGGATAATACAGTACACAGAGACCATTCTGTTGACTATGCAGCCAGACACAACGATCGTTTTGCGCTGCATAGCGTCAGAACAATCTCTGTGTCTGTTTTCGAACACTAAAAAGCCCGTATTGGGCACAAAATAACCCTCACAGACAGGAAAGGAGGACATTATGTCCGAA
>CAZPFH010000004.1:0-19084 GCA_964585825.1 uncultured Candidatus Peribacteria bacterium | reverse complement strand
AGAAAACTAAAAAATCTTATAAACAGTTAAGTATAACTAAAAAAAATTCAAGAAAATATCAACAAAAAAAAACAATGTGATAAGTTTTTTATTAATTTTTGGTTAGAGAGGTTGTGACCCTTTAAATATAGTGAGTCACTGGATGGGGTAGATTCAACAATAAAGTTCGAACAAACACTAATCACTCACCCCAGAAATGTTCTTTTGTTATGTTTTTTTTGTGATACAGTAAACATGATTTATAACTACCAATACTATGAAAACAATACGCACTCTTGTTATGCTAACCGTGGCCGTATTCATGCTAACCGGCTGCTCTTCGCCTTCTACCGATCAAGATGACCCCAAGCCCGACTCTGATCAACAATTGCAAGCCAGGGCCGTTCAGACCCTTGGTGCGCTTAAAAACAAGAACATGGGATACCTCTCTACCCTCGCCCACCCCGAAAAAGGAATTCGCTTTTCTCCATACGCAACCATCGATCCGGAAAATGATGTTGTGTTAACAGCGGAAGAAATTAAAAATATACGAGCAGACAGCAGATCGTTTGTTTGGGGACGATATGACGGGACAGGTGAAGAAATCAAAATGCCCTTTATGGAATACATGGATGAATTTGTGTACGACCGAGACTTCTTAAATGCTGAAGAAACCGCAAAAAACGAAGTTATCGGCACGGGAAACAGCATTAACAATCTAGAAACAGTCTATCCCGACGCGCAGTTCTTTGAATATCATTTCTCCGGCTTCAACCCTGAATACGGAGGCATGGATTGGGTAAGCCTGCGCCTTGTCTTTGAGGAATATAAAGGTAAGTGGTATCTGGTTGGAATCGTTCACGATCAATGGACAATTTAAGCGTCCTCTTTTAATTCTTTGGTTTTCTTCAACTTTTGCTCAACCTCTTTCATAACACCATTTAAGAAAAATTTGCTGAATTCCTTTAAAATTTCATATTTAGGTTTCTGATTATGTTCTTCAAGATAATCACGCAAAATAAAAGAAGACAATTGCAGCAATGGTAAAATCAACACTTCATCTTCATCATAAACCGTTTTTAAAAGTCTATGAGGGTGTTCAAGCGCTTGCGATAAAACATTCTTCATCCATGCATCTATTTTTATTTTCACTTCTAAAGGCAAAACCCGTTCACGATCAAAGAATGCCAATGTTTTACCATCATCTTCATCTTTCAATTTATCTCCTTCGAGCAAAACCTTTTTTCCTTCTTCATCGTCAAAATATTCCTCATTCCCCAGCATAACGATGCTCAAAATAAACACTGCAGGAACATTGCTCTCAAGCAGACGAACAATAAGCACCATAATATCCTGCTTTTTTGATGTTTTAACAAATCTAAGAAGAATTTTGATGAGCTTCCCTTCCTTTTTACGCTGCTTCTGTTCACTTTTTTTCAAAGCTTTAATTTGCGCTGCCGCAGCTTTTATTCGTTCTTTAAATTTTTCAAAAGAAGCAGCATCGACTCCTTTTCCGGACTCGAAACCTCCAAATGATTCAAAATCTCCCATAATACTGTTTTTCTAATATGCGACCCTTATTAAACGCCGCTTGGTGCAAATCGATTATAAAGCCATCCTAAGATAAGACCAACAATAAAACCATCAACAAAGCCCCAAACAAGACCGATAACGCTACCCATCATGGTAACCGTATAATATGGGTAAATTCCTTCGAAAAGACTCGTAAATTCATATAAATAACCGGTATAAACAGCCAGCAGAGTAAATAAAAAAATGCATAGCCCCCAAAAGATACCGAAGCTGAGAGCAAGAGCTTTCACGGAGAGTTTCATACGTGTGGTGTTAAAATATAGTTATATAACTTACACTATACTAACAAATGTTTCCTTGAATCGTCTACCGTCAAATTTCTTAATACGTTTTTGCGTATATTGAACTGTTCCCGTAGATAATGCATAAAGGGTATGGTCTCGAGCAACACCAACATTTTTACCTGCATGGTATTTAGTTCCTCTCTGCCGAACGATAATGCCTCCAGCAGGAATACTTTGTCCTCCAAAAACCTTTACTCCAAGCCGTTTAGCGGCCGAATCGCGACCATTTTTGGTTGATCCACCTGCTTTTGTCTTAGACATATGCGCTTTTCCTTAAAATATAAAGCAAAAAGATTCTACTGTAAGCAACATGATTATGCAAGGCGTTTTTATCTCTCGCTCTTCAAAAAAACACTATTTTACAGTATAATGTAAGGATAAAAAGCTGCAATGGAAAACTTTATTATGCAAAAACAAAAATCAACACACATACGTACTCTGGCCATTATCGGCATTATATGTCTGCAAATTATATCTCTGCAGGCTGTATTTGCTATTGAAAATACCGAAAAATCAAATGAGGGAGATAATAAAGTGCCGGTTATGTCTGAAACAGAGCATAAACAGAAACTGTTTTTAATCAAGCTCAGGCAAAAATTGCAAACGGCTCGTACCGATTACTTTCAAGTGGACAAAAATATTGATACTGCCAAAGAACGGCTTGTTGAGGTAACGAAAGCTATTCGCTCACTTAAAGCGCAAATCGAAAACATGAATTATCTTATAGGCAATACGCAAGCAAAAATCCAAAATGTTACAAAACAAATAGCACAAAAAGAAAATGCTATCGATGTTCTGCTGGAAGATATTCAAATTAAAAAAATAGAAATAGAAAATCAAAAATTACTATTAAAGGAATACTTGGAATTGCTCTATTTACAGGAAAACAATTTTTATGACGAATCCGAACAGCAAAATATTAGTGTTTCAAAACTTCTTCTCGCCGATGCGAGTGTTGGATCAACCTTTCAAGAAATACAGTACTTTTCCATTCTTGAACAAACGGGTCACAATATATTTAATCGTCTGGAACAAGCGGAAAAGGAATACAAGCAGCAACGAGCCGATGTTATTCGAACCCGGCAAAAACTGGCAAAACTAAATAAACAACTGGGAGATGAAAAAACAAATTTAAAACTCCAACAAAATGCCAAACAAAAACTGCTGGAACAAACAAAAGGAGAAGAAGAAATTTATCGCGAACTTATTGCGCAGTCAAAACGAGAACAATTGGAAATAATTGCGGAAATCAATGCCCTCAAGGACAATCTGCTTTTAATTGAACAAAAAATAAAAGAAGATGGTGAAGATTTTAATCCGGATAACTATGCGGGACTTATTAATCCGCGCATTAAAACAATTTATGATTTTCAAACAAACAATGAATTTGTTAATGGTGAAACGCTTAACTGGCCGGTATCCCCTGCCCGCGGTATCAGCGCATATTTTCATGATGCTTCTTATAAAGCAACGTTTGGTATACCACATAACGCAATTGATATTCCTGTTGTGCAAGGAACGCCTGTTCGATCACCGGCATCAGGTGTCGTATATAAAGTAAAAGACAGTGATGATGCTTCATACGCATATATTATTCTGGCCCATAAGGGTGGTTTATTAACTGTATATGGCCATATGTCGGAAATTCTGGTACATGAACGAGACATAATACTTCCGGGCGAAGTTATAGGACTATCCGGCGGCATTCCGGGGACAAAAGGATCCGGCTATCTTACAACCGGCGCACACTTACATTTTGAAGTTATTAAAAGCGGTAAACATATTGATCCACTGACCATATTGCCACTCGAAAAACTGGGTGAGAACAACCTTCCGGCTTATCTTAAGGAAATTTACAACACTTTAGACAGTGAGCAAGAAACGGATAATATTCTCGGCAACTTCGATAATGACGAAGAGCCTCAATAAAGGTGTACTTTTAATATTCGACATTGTACAGTAATTATGCTTTAAATTGCTGATTTTTTTCTATGCACACTCATACGGAATACCTTGTTTTCAACACCAAAAATCGCTATGACACCGTTCATATTACTCCCGAGATTCGACAAATAGTAAAAACGAGCGGAATTCAAGAAGGCACTGTGCTTGTTTCCGCAATGCACATTACGGCCGGCGTCTATGTCAACGACCTTGAAAATGGTCTTATTGAAGATATTCATGAATGGCTCGAAAAACTTGCTCCGTATGGACTTCCTTATAAACATCATAAAACGGGTGAAGATAACGCGGATGCTCATTTAAAGAGGCTGCTAATCGGACATCAAGTAACAATTCCCATTACAGAAGGAGATCTTGATTTAGGCCCCTGGGAAGAGCTTTTCTATGCCGAATTTGACGGTAGAAGAAAAAAACGTGTTATTGTTAAAGCAATGGGAGAACGATAATTTTTTATTTCATAATATGAGAGAAACGAAAAAAGATAAGAAAAAACGAGCTGCGTTGCTCTATAAACAATTGGAAAAAGAATACAAAGGAGCCAAATGTGCATTACATTTCACATCAGCTTGGGAACTTTTGGTCGCAACTATTCTTTCTGCACAGTGCACAGATAAGCGCGTTAATATGGTTACTCCGGCGCTGTTTAAAAAATTCCCAACAATAGAATCTTTTGCCAAAGCAGATAAAAAAACACTTGAGCAATATATCCATTCAACAGGTTTTTACCGTAATAAAACAAAGAATATTATAGGAGCGGCAAAAACGATCTTGCAAGATTTCAACGGAACAGTTCCTCAAACCATGAAAGAATTGATAACAATCCCCGGCATAGCCCGTAAAAGCGCTAATGTTATTTTATATGTATGGTACGGAAAAAATGAGGGTGTTGTCGTTGATACTCATGTTAAGCGTTTAAGCAACAGGCTCGGATTAACCAACGAAAAAAATCCTGTTAAAATCGAAAAAGACCTTATGCAATTATATCCGCGTTCTCAATGGGGCACATTCGCCTATTACCTTGTAGAACACGGTCGCGCGCTATGCAAAGCCCCAACTCCGCGCTGTGCCGACTGCACTCTTATTGAGCTTTGTCCAACTTCAAAAAAATATCTATAAACCGTAATATTAAGCGTTCTTATTGGTTATACCGTATAACATGTATTTTTTGTTACCCATAAAATAATTGACTTAACTTGTAATTAATTTATAATTTCAACCTTGACGGAATTACTCTTTTATAATTATCCATATTTATGCGCTCAATTGATAGAGAACACGGTCAATCCGAAACACTTCTTGTGTCATTCGAAAACACGTTGCAAAAACGAGTCGGCGAATTGCGCGAAAAACAAGAAGGTATAACCAGGCAGGACTTAAAAACATTTGTGCGACTTTACTGTAAAGAAAATGCTAAAACCATAGGATTGAAAAAAGAAGAAATAGATCGATTTATTCCATATTTTTTAACTTGTCTTTACGAAAATCCCAAAGCAAAAAAGGAGATATGGGGATTTCTTAATGAACTCTCAACTCATGCAAATGATCAAGAAAAAGCTGAAGCACTATTCAATCAATTACTTGAAAAAAATGATGGAGGAGTTACTCATCTTTGGAGAATTGTGCGAACCGTAGTTCGTGGTGAATATGAAGTGCAAAAAAAAGATATTAACGGCCAAACAATATATTCTCTTGCAGCGGCTGAAAATGCGTCGGAAAACTTAAAAGATGCACAACGGCAAAAAGTATCGAATAAATTAAAAGAAAAAGTGCAAAGTCATATAATCGACAAGCCCGTTCCCGATACCGGCACTGAGTCATTGCATATGACAAAGCAAGATCGCGAACTTTTTTTCAAAATCTTCCACTATTTGCAAAGTGATGCCGATGCCCTCATTACATCGGAAGCATGGCATCCAATTATTGGAAAATATTTCACCGGCATAACAAAACATCTTCTTTCCACGATCAAATTGTTGGAAGTTAAACGTAATAAAAGTAGCAAGAGAAAGCAAAGATACAGGGATTTTATTGTGCATGCCCTGCAAACATATGTGAAACCGCTTTTAGCGTATTGCAAGCAAATGTCTGAAACTCCAAACGAAGCAAATCCGTTTGCAACCGATATACTGTTTGAAACATATCTTATCCGGAATAATTTGCTTGATGGACCTAAAGAACCTTCTTATGAGGTCATTGAAAATAAATGGCAACACCTGTACAGACAAATGAAACGCTACATCGAAGAAGATGCAACAATGTATGGCATCCCTGTTGCGACCCCGGAACAATTCGGGCCTCAGGTAACTGATGAACTTCGCGAAGATGATATACGGAAGGTAAGAAACAACGCTGTAAACGCTTTCAATACAACGCTAATGATAGGCACTCAATCAGAACAGCCTGAAAAAAACATAACAAAAGAGAAGGATGATTGGGCTGAAGTATGGGCGCAGGCCAAAAAAAAGAAAGAAAAAGAACCTATACAAAACCTCGTAGATAACACGGCCGCGATAAGCGCTATTATTATTAAAGAAATAGATCGATTTCCTGAGATGCAACAAAATAGACAAGAAACAAAAACCCCTACTATGTTAGGGAGTCATTATCTTGCTGTAGTACCCGGAACAGAAGCCGAAAAAACTCTATCGGCAACAATCCGTCAAGATATTGACGCTTTATTTTCTAAATATCACCATGACATTACATGCACTCATGAATGCAAAGACTTTACCGAAGCGTTGGTGGCTCTTATGAAAGAGAAAATTAGCACCTCGCTGCTTATGGAAAACTTTTTCACATGTGTACTCGCGCATTATGAAGATTTGAGAAACAAAGAAGAAAAAACCCATAGTGATAATGTTTTCAACAATATTACCTTAACTTTCAATCGTCTTTCGCAAGATATTGATTTCCCATCATCAATAGCAAAAGAAATAGGTTACAAAAGACACAAACAAGCCTCCCCCATTCCATCGGCAGATGTCATAGAAAAGACAAAAAATACTATTCCTTCCGTCGACAATCCTAAATTTGCACAATTAAAGATGTATCTCGAAAACAAAGAACTATATAATCATTTTAAAGAAATTGAAACACTTATGCGAGATACCATACTCGAAACTGACGTTCTCGGATTAGGTGCTTTGAAAAAACTCGATCAGCGGTTAAAATTTGCCATCTCACCAATTGAAGGATTTACCTACTATCATTATGAACAACAAAAGGCAATCAACGATGCCTATAAGCAAATAAAAAAACTTTCCGGGAATTGGCTGACTAAATATTTTAAATTTGGGAGATCCGCTAAAGTAAAGGAAGAAATAGAAGAATACTCTTCATCCCTTATCGCTTCAATTGAAGCAACATGGAATCGCGCGATGCAACCACTTCTTATCTCTTACGGAACTATTGTTTTTGGTTCGGACCTCTACGTTCAACAGCAATAACAACCAAATACAAAAGCAACCCAGTCATCGCCAGAGCTAATCCTCCCAAAATAATTCCCATCGTAAGTTGAGCCAAAAGAAACAAACAAGAAATAATTCCTATAACCGATATAAGAGGTAATTTCCCAATATTAATCGGCATAGTAAATGCTCTTTTTCTTTCCGGCATAGTATAACGAAGCACAATAACCGCCGTATTAATAACAGCAAAAGTAATAAAGAGAGTAAAATTGGTTAATTCCGCAATAAGCCCTATATCTTCAATCATAGCAAACAAAATAGCAAACATCATCACTGCAATAATGGCAAGATGTGGCGTTCTAAATGTTTTATGTACTTTGGTAAACGGTTTTAACAAAATATAATTTTTCCCTATACCGTATAGTGCTCGCGAACCTGCAAACAAACTGATTAAAACCGTATTTGCAGTAGAAAAAAGTGCAATAACCGACAAAAGTAAAAAAGCTTTATCTCCCAATACATTTGCTGCAGCTGTAGCAAGTGGCGCTTTCGATGTGGCAAGAATATGCCAATCAATAATAGTAACGGCCGAAACTGCAACCAGTACATAAAGAATTGTCGTAATAAGAATAGAGAGCAATAATGCCCTTGGAATTGTTTCTTTTGGATTTTCACATTCTTCAGATAGCTTTACCACACTTTCAAAGCCAACAAACGCAAAAAATACCAAAGCAGCGCCTTTTAGTACACCCAGAAAACCATCCGGCATCTCAATATAAGAAACCTCTCCCCATTGCAAAAAACCTAAAATAATAATAAGAAACAAGCCGAAAACTTCCATTAATGTAAAGACTATGTTGGTCCACGATGATCCTTTAACACTTAAAATATTAATAATTGAAAAGAAGATAATTACTACAATAGCAATAGCTATAAGGTTTTGAATACCGAAAAGTGCACTAAAATAACCGGCAAATCCCGCAGCAACAGTAGCTGAAGAAATAATGGCCGATAAAATGACAAAATAACCTATGAAAAACGCGAGCATTTTCCCTAATGCAGCCTTAGTATACGCATATTCGGCGGCATCTTTAGGAAACATTGAGCTTAATTCCGCATAGCTAAATCCTGTAAAAAGCGATACAACTGCAGAAATCAAAAACGCGAGCCACACGCTGTTCCCGGCATATCCCGCAGCTTCTCCAAGCAAAACATAAATACCGGCACCCAAAATAAGCCCAACGCCCAACATTGTAGCATGAAACAAACCCAGTTCTCTTTTTAACGTCGTTTTTGTTTCAATCATTCTTCACTTTACTTTTATACATTAAAATGGCTGGGGCGGAGGGATTCGAACCCCCGAATGCATGGACCAAAACCATGTGCCTTACCACTTGGCGACGCCCCAATGACTTTCATGCAAGTATTTACGCAAAACACTTTAACAAAAAAACAATTAAAATCAAAACAAATAACATAAAATGAGCGCCCTTCTTTTGCAGTAGAACGCTCATCTGATTTTTATTTGTCAAATAACCTCTTATTTCTTATATTTTTTCCTTAACAATGCACCACCAAGTCCTGCGCCGAAGACATAAATAAGCACTCCGGGTCCCGTATCAGCCACTTTTGGCGCAGCTGCATGTACAGGCTGCTGCGGTTCTGGAGCCGGTGCTTCCGGAACTACCGTTTCTTTTACAGGTGGCGGAGGTTCTTCCTCGGTCACCGTTACCGGTGGTGGTGTTTTTTCCGGTGGAGGAGGCTCTTCATCTTCCGGAACGATAATAATATAACCGTCATTACATGCCTGAATACCCTCGAGTGTTTCTGTTTTTCGGGCCCATATACTAATTGTTTCAGTCTCGCCTTCCGGCACAATACCTTCCATAATAACCGTCTTGTCTGCAGTATATAGCGTTTCTTGTCCGTTAAATGTAATATAACCATTTGCTGAAGAATATTTATAATCCTCAACGGATCCTGCATCGGCATCTACATTTATTTCAAGAACTTTATTGGTATATTCACCTTCTGAAAGTTCTACGGTCGGGACTCCGGGTTCAGCGGCGTCTCCCGGAGATACAATCTCAAGAGAACGACATTCGGGATCCGGATCATCTCGTGGAGGTGGATCCTCAGGAATACGTTTAATAATAATTTCCGCCGAACATGCATCAATCAGTGCTCCCGAAATATCGACAGCAACCACTTTAATAACATCTTCTTCTCCTGCTGCAGGGCCACCTTCAAGACTCACTTCAGTTTGAGCCGTAGTAATGCTCTTGCTATCACCATCTAACGTAATAGTCTGTGAGCTTATTCTGTAATGTTCAATATTTTCGTCAAAATCAACGGTAAATTTCAAATAGTCGTTTGCCGGATCAAGTGGCTCGGTTATTTCATATGTCCCCGTTGAAGATGGTTCTTGGATAGTAAGAGATGTACATGCTTCAGGCTCATCTTGCTCGTCAGGCACACATAAATCATTATAAACATCTTCAATCACTCCTTGTACCGACGGGGATAAACTCTGCGCGTACGCCGTACGAATAGTGTAATCGGTGCTTAACAACCCACCATCGGAAAGTTTTGTAGCTCTGTTAAGCACTTCTGTTGTTCCGCGATTAAAATAA
Organism: uncultured Candidatus Peribacteria bacterium; assembly: GCA_964585825.1. GTDB lineage: Bacteria > Patescibacteriota > Gracilibacteria > UBA1369 > PNNO01 > PNNO01. The sequence continues at coordinate 9,226 of CAZPFH010000004.1, read as the reverse complement.
TCCTCTTCCGGAAAACCCGGTGCGGTTAAAAATGCTTCGATTTCAAAACATTGACAATTTTCAATATATTTAATAACCAATTCTTTTAAACGGGCTAAATCTTCTGCCGCAACAGCTGCACCGACTGCTTGATCAGCTTCACTGAGTTTTTCCGCATATAGCGACATCATACCGTATGTTAACGTACAGTCATCGGTACATTTTTGTATATATTCATCAATGGCAGCTCGCGCATTCTCTGTATTTCCTTGTTCCAATTCCATAACAACTTCATAAAAAAGCACTTCACAGCTATCAATACATTTTTGCTTCTGCATTAATTGCAAAACAATCGCATATTCTTCCCAATTTTTCGCAAAATATGCAGCTCCCAAGGCTTCACTTAACTCATCACACGTCAATTCTTCGGTTTGACAATTGGCATCCATCCACAAACGATAATCTTCAGAGAATTCAGCTGTAATATTTGTTACTTCCGAATCAGACAAATTCTGCCCATTAAGTATATATTCAACATCTTCTCGCATTTGTGTTAACTGTTCCTGTGTAGGATCACATATAAACGGTTTACACTCAATTATCGGCTGACTTGCGGCAGAAAGAGTCTCACTTATTGTCACTTCCGGATACTGATTTGTCGAACACATACAATATTCAGTACCCGTAGCCCCATCAGTTTGCTTTGTCAGTGGATCGTTACAGGTAAGGGTTTCATCTTCAGGTAAACGCAATGTTGTTTCCGGAATCTTTTGAGTAACAATAAGATCACTTTGACAATTCTCTTTCTGATAAGCACCAAGATCTCCGTTTATATCCTTTTCAATGCTTTGTTTGGTTGGGTATGAGACCCACGTTGAATTTAAATAAGACTGCAATTCATCTTCCGTAATTTCACAGTAATCAATTTTCACACACGGATCATCAGGGTCAGTTGCAACATACCCCTCTTCACAAATACAGATTTGCACATCATCGGAAGTACGCTCCCAATGGTTTGCAGTATCGCAAGGACTATCAGTTGTCGTATCTGTTGTCAGAGCGACCGGATCATTCACTTTTATAGCCATCGTATCTGTTGTCAGAGCAACCGAATCATTTGTTTTCATATCCGTATCACTTGTTGTCGCTGTCGTTGTATCTGTTGTCATATCTGTGGTTGTAGTATCTTGCGTTTCAGTTGTGCTTAGCCTAAAATCATCAGTAGTCGACAAATCACGATTTGCAGTAATAAGCGCTCCTTCAAAACGATCTGAGCTCTGAGAATAAATAAGAGCACCAACAACCGTTCCGATAATGAGCAAAACACCAAAAATTGCCAATATTTTACCCATCGTAAAAAATGGCTTTCTTTGACGAACAACATTTGCCTCCGGCTTTTCTTTAGCGGGTTCTTTTGTTGTTTTTTGAGGCTCCTCTACCATGCTACTTTTATCTTTCTCTTCAGGAGAAAGCTCATTATTATTTTGTGGCAAAGAAGGCATGTCACCATCTGAATTTTCCATCGTAAGATTGGTTAATTTTTATTTTTTTATATATTTTAAAAATGGCATACTACCATCATGTAATTATACCACTTTTAAGCTGAAAGGTCAAAGTCCTGTTTTAAGAAGCGTTTTGAGATAAGATAACTGATATTGCCGGAGCCAAACTCATAAAAATCAAGGCGACAATCGCTAGCAATCCAACAATTCGGACAACTTTTTTTTGTCTTTTATTTAATGACATATTTATTAATTTGTTAATTCACCTGTAACGGTAACAAATTCTGAGGAAACATCAACAATATTTTGCGCATCTGAAACTTCCAATGTGATTTCGTATGATCCCGGTTCCTCATATACGTGAATCGGTTTCCTATCAGTAGAGCTTTCCCCATCACCAAAATTCCATTTATATTTGGCTATGGTACCTGTGGAACATTGAGGGTTAAGACTTACCGTAAGCGGTGCTTCTCCTGCAGTCTTCGACGCTTCAAAACATGATTTTAACGGCACTTGCCGTACACTAATCAAAATTGTGGCTTCTTTCTGTTTTCCATCATTAGTTCGTATTTTAACTGTGGTTGTAAAATTACCAATCTTTGTATACTTGTATGTCACTTGACCAACATCGCTTCTCGGCGCGGAACCGTCACCAAAATTCCATTCATAACTCACGATATCTCCATCAGAATAAGTTGATCCGGTTGCATCGAACTCAACAGTAAGCGGAACAACTCCAGAAACCGGTTCAGCGGTTAACTGTGGTTCCAATCCACGAGAAAGAGCTTTAATTAAAATTACCGCTTTATCTTCGAATCCCGCTGAATCAATAACCGTAAGTGATGCGTTGTAATTGCCAACTTCATTATAAACATATGATGTGTTTTCGCCGGCTGCATCAAACTTTCCATCTCCATCAAAATCCCATTTGTAATCAACTATATCACCATCCGGATCACTGCTTGATGTTGCATTGAAATTTACTTCAAAAGGAACAGATCCGGAAATCGACGTTGCATCATCTTCGCGCTCGGGATCGGTTTGCATAACCGCTTGCGGTGAAGATGGCGCCAATTTAACCTCAACCTGCAATTCTTCTTGTGCAGTCATATTGTCTTCATCGGTAATATCCAGTAATACTTTATAATTCCCCTCTTCGGCAAAGGCATGTTGTGCGGTCCTACTTCGCGCTTTACTTGTTCCATCACCAAAGTCCCATTCGTAACTAACAATATTGCCACCGGGACTCGACGATCCGGAAGCATCAAAGGTATATGTTTTGTTTACATAGAAAACACCACCATCTCCGTTAAGCACGTCTATTTGCGCCACCGGTGTTTTCCCGGCCGAAACGGTAATTTTTTCTTCGGCAACATCGAAATCTCCTTTTTGATTAGTTGCTCGAAGCTCAACGGTATACACCCCTACCTGTTCAAAAGTATGCGTATAAGTCGACTCCCCTTCTTCAAATCCACTGCCGTCAACCTGCCATGCGTAACTGGTAATTTCACCATCGGGATCAACCGATTGACTGCCGTCAAATGTAACTTCCAACGGAGCATCACCTGATGTCACATCTGCTTCTATAACAGCAGCAACCTTTTCATCCGCTATCGTAACCAATTCGGTTAATGTTTCAGTTGATTCTTCGCCGGTATCTTTATCAAGAAATGTTAAGGTAAGCGTAACATCATATCGTCCATCTCCTTTTTTCTCATAACGATGAGTTTCCACACTACTACCCGGTCCACCTTGCCCGTCATCAAAATCCCATACGTAAGAAATAATATCATATTTAGCACTATCATAAGGCAAATCAGAAGCATCAAAAGTGATTTCCACGGGTGCAATGAGATTAATTGTTGACTTTGGTTCGGTTATAAGACCGGTTGGCTTGCTTGTACTTGGCACTTGCTGCCCGCTCAAGAAAATCCATGCGCCAATCCACATCATAATAATAACAATCAATGCGCCGAAAGATCCTCCGGCCATTACATATCCTTTTTTCTTTGTTTCGGAATCATCCTTACGAGCCATAATGGCCTTGAAAATGCCCCCAATACTCATGATAAAGGTAACAAAAGCACCAATTCCGAAGAAAATATTAACAATTAAGATAAGCGTATTTACCAATGATTGTTGATCTATCCCCAGTGATTGAGCCAGTGCACTGGTTCCACTCGCCCCTTGTCCTACAAATACAAATATCAATATAATCAAAATAAGTGCGGCAAAACCAAACGCTCCACCACATCCCAAAATCATCTTCTTATTACGAGTCTTATCTCTCCTTACTATTTCTTCCGGTGTCATTTTTCTTTTTTTAGGTTTTTGCGGTTGTTGCTGAGGTTGCGGCTGAACCGGCGGTTTCTGAACCGGCTGCGGTTGCTGCGATGATTGCGTATTGGCAGCCTGAGAAGGCTCAGAAGCGGCATTAACAGATGGCTCGATCGGCGGCGTTGCTCCCCCAACAGGTTGTGTTGGTGTCGGATTTGGCACTGCATCTTTATTTTGTGCCGTATCCTGCTTTGAGTTGGCATTTTGCCGATTCACTGCTTGATCAGGTTGATCAGCATTTTTATTTTGTGTCGATTCAATAACCAGGTCATTTTTAGGCGCATCCGTATTATCTACATTCCCCGTACCGAAATCGGCTACGGAATTCGATTGATCTTGCCCTTTTTTTTCTTGGTTATTATCAGGTGATTGATTTGTATCCATAATATATAAGATTATTTTTTATTTTTCCGTTTTGCATTTTGCGCCTTTCGATCATCACGTATTGAAACTTCTTGCAAATGCAATGAATGCAAATATAAGCTCATTGCCACTATAGCAAACAAAATAATACTGACAAGCATTGCGGGAATCTGTTTTTGGTTTATAGATTGCAATATTGAAGCTTGCAAATCATTTGTTTCTTGATCGAATGTGATACGAACTTCTTTTATATCCATATTCCCTTCTTTGTCATATACCGTTAAGCGCACCTTTATTCGCTCCGCTTCCGGATTGAATGTTGTTGTGTAAATGCCCGGTGTAGTAGTCGTATAATCTTCGTCATCTGCTTTCCGTCCATTTTTATTCGAATCGACATACACATTATTATCAAAAACAAATCTATCAATATCTCCCGTAGATCCGGTGAAATCAAAACTCACCTCGTCAAATTCTCCACTTAAGTGAATCATTCCATCGTTAATATTTACTTGCGGAATTGTTTCAAAATGAGCATTCAGCGAACTTTCACCATCAGGCTCTTCCTGATCTTCTTCTCCGTGAACATTAACAAAATTTATAACTTCAGCCTCATTGCCAAAATTGTCTTCAATAATAAGTTTAACTCTATACACGCCACTTTCTTTATAGGTAAATTGCGGGTTTTCTTCCTGAGAATCAACATCGTTATCCTTAATACCATCTCCATCGCTATCGGCCGTCGGTGCATCAGAACTAATATCAAAATCCCAAGTATATGAAACAATCTGCGCACCACTCATCTCGTCTGCTACGCTTTCATTGATAAAATTCATCGTTAAACCATCGCCTTGCTCAGTACTAAAAGCAGCAACAGGGTCTTGCGCATCCGCATCAACATAAATTTTGACCGGCATAGAAACAGATTCTGCAAAATTATCATCAATCACTTTTAATCTTGTATTAATACCGTCAATTGCAGGGGTTTTATAAGTATGAGCAATACTTGAGAGGCTCGTTTCTTTATTATCACCAAAACCATCTCCTTCAAAATCCCAAATATATTTTACTATTTTACCATCGGGGTCATATGAACTACTGGTAAAGTTAACCGTATCTCCAACCATAACACTTGTCTTATCAACGGTAAATTCCGACACCGGCGTATCATTTGGACCATTTATCACAGTTACAGACGGCATCGTATTTTCATCAAGTATCTCGTCAGCTTCTACCGTAAAATTTTCCTGATCCGTCATCTGTAAACCAAACTTATAGTTTAATTCTTGCCCTTCTACGCCTCGTGTGCCGATTGTAACAAACGCCTGCGGAGATTGAGTAATAGTATGTCCCATTGGCAATAACGGATCTTTTTCATTGTAATACCACCATAAATACTTAACAATTTCCCCGTCAGGATCAGTAGCACCAATTGCTTCCAATTTAACACGAACGGGTGTTGTTAAATCATTCTGCTGAGGAACGGCTGTAAAGGCTTGCAAAGTAGGCAGTTCTCCTTGCACATCAATTCGGATCGTTGCCGTATCTGTTTTGGTAAGATCATTTTTATCAAGAACTTTTAATGTTACTTCGTAATATCCGGGATCTTTCGGGCTCAAATCGCTGTATACATGTGTTGCCACACGATCGGTAGACTGTTTTGTGTCTCCAAAATTCCATTGATATCCCAAACGACGTCCGGTTCCATCACGGTTAATCGATTGATCGGCGCTAAATGTAATAACATCTTTTCGATTAACAACTATCGGCTCACTAAAATCGTATATCTGTACTCCATCAACCGACGCACTAATAACAGCAACCGGTTGATCCGCTTCCCCCACAGTCACTCTGCGTATAATTGAATTTTCATTGTCTTCCCTATCAAATACCGTTAAACGAACCTGGTAAGTACCGGCAGCCGTATAGGTGTGAGATACTTCGGTTGTTCCGCCAATCATATCTCCCGAAACGGGATCTGTTCCGTCACCAAAGTCCCATTCGTACGCAACAGCATTTTCACTGTAACCGTTAAATGAAATTTTAGCCTCTCCGTCTTCATTTAAGATTGCTGCAGAGGTATTAACTTCACCAAACGTAACATCTAGAATGCTTGAAACATTAACCAACTGTTCTTGCGGTATCCCGGGGTTTTCAGGTTCATTTACATCGTTTACTTGTAATGAAACGGGATATTCCCCGCGTCTATAAAACTTAACATAAGCGCGTGATTTTGTTGCCCCTTCAGGATCAACATCTCCGGTTTCCGGGTTATAAAAATCATAATCATCATCAATAGCATTTATTTCCCATTCATAATTATAATTACCCTTTTGAATATCACCATCCGGATCAATACTTTTTGTTCCGTCAAACATATAAATATGAGGTTTTGTCGGATCCGGAACCGAATAGGTAAAATGTGCTTCAGGCGGTTCCGATTCAACAATCAATGACGTTGAATCGGTTGCAGAAGATCCCAAATTATCGGTCACTCTCAAATTCACATTATACACGCCCGGGCTATCAAATGTTGTATTAAAACTATCTGTTGATTCTTCAGCCGAATAGTTGAGCGATGTGTTTTGTACAGTCCAGTCATAACCGGTAATTTGTCCTCCGTCGCTGCTTGATTGTCCGGCATCAAAGGTTACCTCATCATTAATATACACCTGTGTACCGGGATCTATATCAATACGCGCCGCCGGAGAATCAACAACTACTTCAAATATCTTTCTATCCGCTACCCCGCGAGAATCAGTCACTTCTATAACAACCGGATATGTTCCTTCTTCACCGTAATAGTGTGTTTGAACATCTTCAGCTACCATTTCGCCGTAAATACGGTCACTTCCATCACCAAATCTCCATGAAATTGTTTGAATATATGTTTCTCCGGCTTCCTGGGCCTGGTCGGCCTGATATCCACCACGACTCTCGGAAGCATCAAACGTAATGCCAATATCTCGTGCTTCGGTTAAAGTAACATTTAATCTATTTTTATCCACAACCAAAAATCCATCTCGATAATAACTTAAATATCCTAAATTGCGTTCTCCAATCGATACATTTAAATTAATTTGCGAAGCGGGAGGCTTAACAGTTATTTGTTTATATGCAACGCCTGAAGCAATACCTTTTGCGGCATCTCCTTTAATCGTTAATTTCGCCACATAATTACCGGTTTTTCTATATACATGTGATGTTGCAAATTTACCGGAAACTTTTTTACCATCACCGAAATCCCATTCTATATTTTCTTCTTTAATGCTTTCAAAATCCGGGCGTGCCGACTTAAGCGCATCAAAGTTAACTATAAGCGGCCCATTCCCTTCATCTGTGTCGGTAGTAATTATTGCCGCAACAAATTTTATATTTTGAACAACCGTATGAAGATCATTTAATGCTTCAAGCGCATCAATAATTTTCTTATTTGTAGGAGGGTTAAACGCCGTTGGTTTTACGTTTTCCAATGCCGAAATGGCTCGTTGGTATGCCGTACCGAATTCCGTTTCAGAAGTCGTTACCAATCCCGATTCTTCAATTTGTTTTTTTAAATCACTAAGATTATCAATAATTTCTTGTACATCATCAGCGAAGTCCAACATGTTTGCTCGCCAGATACTTTCTCCTTCCGCACCCGCCTGTGTAAAGAATATTTGAAGATCATTTTGTAATTTATAACTTTCATCATCCCACCAATTTGTCCATTCATCAATAAGTTGTTGTTGAGATTGCTTTAAGTACCAATCAACTTCATCTTCAGCATTCTTGGCAGCTTCAGAAGTTCTGCTTAATTCTCCCGATGCGCTAATAATATTTCGAAGCGCACGCTTTACATCGCCAAGATACACATGTAATTGTTCGGCCCTATCAACATACGGTGTTGATTCAAGATCTGAAATTGCATCCTGAACATCAACGAAATACGCATATTTTGTAGCAAGGTCTTTGGCTGCACGCTCAACATTACTCGCCGCCAAGAAAAAGAGTCTTTGTACTGCTTCCGACTGATCTCCGGTTAACTCTTCCGCGCTTCCCGCAAGTTGTTCGGTTTCAATGCCCACGTCGGTCCCCTTTCCAACACCTTTTATAACGGTGTTTACCAAAGCAAAAGAAATTAATATAAGCACAATACCTATCATTGCATACATGACGCTCTTCTTTCCTTTTGTTGTCTTTTCTTCTTCTCCCGCTGCGGTAACATATAAAAATCCGCCATAAATCACCATAATGACAGCTATAAGTCCCAAAAACCCCAATACAAAATTAACAACATTCACAATATAATCACGAAGATTTGTTTCCTGCGTTAATGTTGGATCGTACCCTTCTGTACTCGGCGGCTGCAAGCCCCCCTGAAATTGAGTAAAGGTGGTAGCTTCCTCCGTTCCACAGCTAAAAAAACCTCCTGTAGATTCAGCAAGTTCTCCACAAAGATCCGCTGACGCGGTTGGAATACTTATAAACATCGTAGCTATAAAGCTCACAATGAGCCCTACAATGAAGGTTTTATTACATTTTTTAAGGATAGCCATGGCATCTATATGTTTATTTTTATTTTTCTCTATATTATACCAAATTTTAGCCTTTTATGAAAGATCATTATAAGGTTGGGTCCAATTGAATAACCGTGTTAACCAGCGCAAATGCTCCCAAGCCAAGAATAATAGCAATAATCGCGCCCGTAAGCACTTTCTTCGCTTTCTCAGTTTGCTCTTCATTTCCTGCAGCCGCAACATATAAATATCCACCGTAAATCGAAGATATCACCGCTGCAATACTCACAAATGCTGAAATAAAATTGGTAAAATCTTTAATAATCCGTTTTGCCTGCTCGGTTGCCGGGATTTCCGATCCTTGCTTTGGGAATACAACATCCAATACAACAAATTCAGCGATACCAAGTAAAAATAATCCCAATATAATCCACGTAATTTGTTTTTTTACTTTTGTCTGCACTTCTTCATTCCCTCCGCTGGTAAGAAGTCTGATACCGGCAACAATCAGCATAAAAACCGCTAGTGTGCCGGCAAGCATTAAAACAA
>CAZPFH010000003.1:6487-22067 GCA_964585825.1 uncultured Candidatus Peribacteria bacterium | reverse complement strand
GCAGCAATATGACGCATCATGTGGGACCGCGGCCTTGCGTATTGCCTTGTCTCAAGAAATTCAACTGACTGAGCGGGAGATTATCGATACGATGGAGTCGTTGGGGCTCTATCCAAATAATGAACTGTATGAACAGGAAGGAAAAATCGTGTGGGATGATCCCCAAGAGGTGTTTGTTGGTGATGTTGATGGACTTGTTTCTCTTTCGATTGATAAATTAAAAGGGTATGGCTTTTTGGAAAAGCCGCTGTTGGCGTTAGCTCGTCGATGGGCGCCGCAATCCGAAGCTTTTAGCGGTGTGTCTTACGGGTACATCACCACGCAGCTTGATAGAGGCCATCCGGTTATTGTTTTTGCCGATGTAAATGCCGGAAATGGTACTGTTTTATTGACGGAACCTGGCCCGGGAACGGTATCGTGGTACATTTCGGAAAAAGATGAAATGTATACTGCCCACATGTACAAGCATAATCTTGTAATTGAAGGCTATACGGGAACGGCTCAGAAACCTGAATTGTTTCATATGGTTGATCCGTTTTACGGCATAAAGCTCGATATGACACTGAACGAACTTGATAGTATTTTACAAGCATACAACTATACTGGGGTTGTTATTAAGTTTTAATTTTACGCATCATCTCTTTTGCGATATAATCAACCCGTCTTTTTACGATAATTAAGCCGCTTTCATTATGGATCAACAAAACAACCAAAATTCTCAAAATCAGCAGGGCAATCAGCAGGAACCAACTCCAAACGGCCCTTTGGGAGGCATGCCCGGTGCAGGAGGGAATCAGCCGCAACTTCCCAAAGAAGATACAACGCCGGCGAATTTTCAGCTTGGTGCACTATTTACCGATGGTATTAATATGACATTGCCGGATCATCCCGATACAAAGTTTGATGACGACGAATTTATTACATTATTAGCTTCATCTATTTCTCTTTCAAAAGCTGAAAAGAAACGTATTCTTGATGCGGTGCCAAAGTTAAAACAATGGCAAGTTGATGAGTTGATGACTATTTTTAACGAAGAAAAGAAAAAATTTGCGCAGCTTTCAAAAAAACATGTGCCGCAGTTGGAAAAATTGGCAAAACAGCACTATGAAGACTGGAAAGATTTGGAAATGCAGCAGGCCCAAGAGGGGAAGAAAGAAGAAGAAGAGAAAAAAGCCGATGAAATTAGAAAATCATTGGGTTTGTAAAACCCCATATGCTTGTAGCGGACGTTTGTGCACCGATTGCAGCGTGACATCTGCAATGGTGTTTGGCTTAAGGATGCCGTGATCGTCTTTTATTATTGTCTTAATGTAGTTTGGCGTGTAGCCGCTTCCCATCCCTTTCTTGTTAATCGATTCGATAAGAACGGGCTTTTTTGTGCCAAGATAGGTTGTGTAAAAAGTTTCTCTCAGCTGTTTTTCGACAGAGGCGAGCGTTGCACAGCGGTCTTTTTTAATGGTATATGGAACCTGATTTTTCATTGTTGCGGCAACGGTTCCGGCTCGTTTTGAATATGGGAAAATGTGTATTTTGCTAAACTCGATGGTTTGTACGTAGTCGAGTGTTTCATGAAACAGTGTTTCTGTTTCGCCGGGAAATCCAACAATGACATCGGTTGTAATACCTATATCGGGAGAAGCTTCACGAAGTGTTTTGATAATTGAGGTAAATTCTTTTGTATCATAATTTCTGTTCATAGCTTTTAGTATGCTGTCGGATCCTGATTGGAGTGAAACATGAAGATGAGGACAAAAACGATCATTGTGAAATAAGCGATAAAATTGATCAGGATAATGATGAGGCTCGATAGAACTTAATCGTAGTCGGGGAAGGGAGGTTTCATCAAGGATTGTTTGTATGAGTCCCGCAAGGTCTTTGTTGTCATCGTGCCACATTCCCACATTAATACCGGTAAGGACAATTTCTTTATATCCCTGATCTGTTTTATCTTGTATTTCTTTGATAATGGTTTTGAGAGGGACACTTTTTTCTCGGCCGCGAGCATAGGGAATAATGCAATATGTGCAGAAATTATTGCAACCATCCTGAATTTTAACAAGTGATCTGGTTCTGTGTTCATTAACGGGTGATGTATTACATGCGGGATAATCGTTTGCAAGCGTTTCGATTAACGTATAAAGATCCGATCGTTTTTGTACGACAAAATCAACATAATCAAGGTTTTGGTAGTCTTCTTTGCTTACATTTGCACCACATCCAAACACAATGGTGCGTGCGTGCGGATGGTGTTTTTTTAATTGTTTTAACGCTTGTCTGGATTTTCTGTCTGCGATGTGCGTAACGGTACAGGTATTTACCAAAATTAGATTCGCGCTCTGTTTGTCATCATAGTGATTAACATCGGCAATATAGTGTTTGTTCCCGAATACATCCTGAATTTTATCCGATTCGTATCGGTTTGCCTTGCATCCGAGAGTTTTTATTACAATATTCATAATATATTGCCAAAAATATTGAAAATGTTGTTAAAACTTGCCACCATACACTACTACATTTATACTTTCCGGTGAATATTAACAAGCAAATATCATGAAAAAAACATTTATTTTCTTTACAGTCGCGTCACTAATCTTTGTTTTTGCCGGATGCGGGGGAGAACAGCCTGCAGATGTGGCGGCACCGGTTTCCGGTCAACAAATTCAACAAGAGCAAGAGGCAAATGGTGAAGTAGAAGGGGAAGAAATTGATCTTTCGGAGGAAATGATTTTGCAAATGGAGCAAAATACTGCCAAAGATGAACAAGTCGAAAAAGATCAGGAGTTATTTCATAAAATGGGACAAGAAGGAGAAATAACTGAAGAGGATTGCCTTAAACTGCAAGATCCTGACTTTAGAGCGGGCTGTATTGAGCTCGTTGAACTGGATGCGCTTTAATAATTGAATTAAATTTAGCTACTAGGGGTTTACTCCTGTTCTTACTCCTTGAGGATCAAAACATCGTGCTTTTGCTATTGTGCGAGTATTGGTAGTACTCCTTGTATAACAAGTATTCCCTGTATGGTAAGAGTATTTGAGTACTCCTTGGCTATAACCTCCGCATCCTGTAAGATAATCACCTGCTTTGCATGTTGCACTTACAGCGTTACCGGTTGTTAAATCTTCTTGCATTGTGTAGTAACTTCCTATCGCACCATTGTTGCTTGAAATATCTCCTGTAACATCAAGCTTGCCAAAAACATAAGCATCCCCGGTATATAGTTCGCCGGCAGCGATTTCACCTTGTGTGTAAAATTGTTCTGCCATCATTGTGCCGGCTATAGCAATCGGATCTGATATCGTTATCATGCCTAATGAATAGCTTTCCATGCCCGCATAAGGACTCTCCATATTTCTTACATATAAAGTCTCATCGATTGTCGCATCTCCTGTTACTTTTAGACCGCTGAATGTTGGAATTACATCGCCACTAGGAGGATCTTCTGCAGGACCTTGTGCAAGTAGCGAATATTTTGGTATCAGGAGTGAAATACTAACAAACAATAATCCGGCTATAAACAAAGTTATAAGACTTAACCTTTTTTTCATTTTTTATTTTTGTTAAAAATGTAATCCTTAAATCATACCATTTAAGGCTGTTTTTTTCAATATCTTTGCAAATACGGATATGAATACATCGTCCGTTTTGTTATCTGTATCTTTTACGATTAATCGTACTAAATACTCTCCGGACCGTTTAAAAGTGTTAAAAGTGCTGCTTGAACTTGTCCATCCCGTGTCCCAAATAATGTCATTTTCTCCCGTGTAATTAAAATCCCATTTATATTGTAAATTTGTATTGTCCGGATCATATGAATCTCCCGCATCAAACATGTATCTCCCGTCTGTTGTTACTTGGGATACCTCAGCCCTTGCAACGGGAGCCCTGTTTTCTCTTACATATACAATTTTTTCGTAAAAAGATGATAATCCTTCGGGATCACGAACTTCCATCACAATATTTTTTATACCGGGATATTTATAAGTATGTTCGATTTTGGTTCTTGATTTGAATTTAGTATCCCATTTCCCATCTCCGTTAAAGTCATATCGGTATTCAAGTAGAGATCTTCTGTATTGGCTGTCATATGAGGAACTGCTATCAAAATAGAATTCCGTTGCGGGTGTTCCTATTTTTGGGCTTACCGAAAAATATGCTTCCGGCTCTGTATTTTCAACAACATAAATTTTTTGTGTAGTACTTGATACGTTGCCGCCTCTATCTAAAACCTCCATGCGTACAGTTTTAAGCCCGGTTGTTTTATAAATATGATCTACGCTTTTTGTAACCGAAAAATAAGTATCTACTTCTCCGTCATTTTCAAAGTCAAAACGAACTTCCAAAAGATGTGCAGGTGTTTCTTCATCACTTGATCCGTTCCCGTCAAATGTAAAGACGGTTGATGTAGTCCCGCTTAACTGATCCAAATTTCCGGTATCATTTCTTACTTTTAAAACCGCTTCAGGTGGCAGATCTTGTTCGCGTTCTTCATATTGACGAGGAGTATAATCATAAATATCTTCAACGCTTTCGCGCGCGAGCATACTTGCGTGAATGGGCATGGCATTCAAAAAGGATAGTATTATAATCAGTAGCCCTGTTGATAAACAGATAATGAGCTTTTTCATAAATGTCATGATAAGTTTGTGTATTGCATATAAAGGAGCGCATTGTGCTACAAAATACTCAAAAAGTCAACATTGATATTGACTTTTACGCGAAAAGTTTTAAAATATACTCTCTTTGCATAACCGGTAATGCTTTTACATGGAGAATAACTCTGAAAAAAAAGGAGATGGGAAAATAATTGTTTTTGGCAAGGAAGTTGTTGATAGTGCTGTTGAAAAATGGTTTAGAGGTAACGAATTAAATGATGAACAGCTTATAGAAGAATCAAGTCGGCAATTGGAAATGTATAAAACGGTTTTCCCAATCGCACAATATTTTTCAGCAATGGCTCAGATTCAGTTGCGAAATGATAAACTAGTATTTCATTTAAAAGACTTGTTTGAAGCACTTGAATTATTGCTTGATAATTCCGAATTAAAAAATGTTGCACTACTTCGTTCTTGTAGCGAGCTGATGCGCTTTTTAGCTGAACAGGACAAACTGTTCCCATTATCGGATTATCGTCCTGAAGAGGTTTCTATAGGTACCGTGAAAAATACGCTTGCGATTATTAATAAACACGGATTAAATCAAGCATTATTTGTCGCCTTATATGAGCAAATAAGCGCTTTGCTAGGCCGATAATTCTTCATCATCGAATTTTGAGATAAAGCCGTCAAGTGAGTGATCCGGTTTTGTATACTGCAGGACATCTTTTATCCTGCCGGCAAAATTTTCTTGATAGTGTCTGAATCCTTTATCGTCCAGCTTATCACTATCCATAAATAAAATAAGGCTGCCGCTTGGATTGAATTCTTTTAATTCTTTACTTTTACTAAGCGTTATATCTATAGGAAGAATACGACTTTCTCCATCGGGAAATAATGAGCTGTCGATTGTAAAGAACCCATCTGTACTATACAAGATGTCAAGTGGTGTTCCAGATGCGTTATAAAAACGCACTTTATTGTAATCGGTCGTGTCTAGCTCTTCGCACAGCTGTTCTTGTAAATCGGTAATAAATTCGTTTCTCGGAAGAGGTGAGCGTATAGGACCCGGTTCCCATGGCGTATATTGTTTTGGGTGTGCGTTAATAGTGTATCGGATAAGCGCTTCTCGAAGAAGATCATGATTGAAATGTTTTTTTATGCGATACATTGTGGCGCGAATCTTTTGCTGTTGATTTGGATTGACCTTCTCTTCGTGTTGCTGGGCAAGAATAAGCAACTTAACCAATCCTTCTTTAAGATGATTGATTTGTTCTTTAAAACGAGGATTGTTGCTGAAACGCTTACTCAGTAATTCTCCTTTATCGTACATTGATGCCGCCAGTTTAGGATTATTTTTCGGTTTTACCGAATCGCCACCGAGAAACTCTTCGGCCAATCTTCCCGTTTCTCGAAAGTAAGGAATGTTTTGTCTGCGTGCCATGAAATATTTTTTTATGTTTTCATGTTATTATGCCATAAAAACACAAAAAAGGCTAGTCCTTCTTTTGCTTCTGCTTAAGGGGTCGCGAGGCTATTTCAGAGCGACTCTACAACATTGATAGTGATATTATCCGGAACGGTTGGGACGGTAGGGGACCATGCCGGCCAACTATCAATTGAAACACTGTTTATTGAAGGTAATTGTTGAATATAGTTTTCGGCTTCCTGAATTTTTTTGCCGAGAATATGTTCTTTGATGTTTTCAATAATACGTCTGCCCCCTTCTTTGTTCGGACTGATTTCGTATTGTTCAACACCTTTAATTGTTGCTGTTATTTTTTGCCTTGTAGGATCGTCTCCTTCTGCAATTGGAATAAGGCGCATGCTAACACTTTCGGTGTCGATTTTGATAAGAATTTTTTCAGGATTTTTTGAAAGCTTCAGTTTTGCGCGAAGAATATTAAGAAGTTCGTTATGATTATATGCAACACCCTTAACATACATTTGACCTTTTACTTCAAATGATTCAATCATTTGTCCTTGAATGTTTTCCGGAATGGTGATGACGGGATCACCTTTTTTGAAAGCGCCTTTGCCGGTAAGCAACGTTAGTTCCATGTTTTTTTCTCGGTTCATTTCCACTACTTTCATTTTTAATTCTTCTTCAATAGAATTAATCAGTTCCGTTTCCATTTTTCCGCGTGCCGCTTGAATATCTTCTTCGGAAACCATTTTGTGGGTAATGGTTTTACCTCCTGTGAATTCGGTAGTGCTTTCGGCATATAGATTTTCCCTGTTTGTTTCGGAAAGACCGGGTAAGAAAAAATCGCTTGGACCGATATTTCCTCGTTCTCCAATAACTTGCCCGTTCGCATCAACTTCATCGGCGACAACAAAGGCATCAAGTTTTCCGGGTCCGCTTAAGCTTGCTGCCGGAACCGTTACCCCTTCTTGAATTCTGAAAACCAGGCCATCTGACGTTTGAAATCTGGTTTGTTCTATAAGAGGCCAGTCTCTGCTTGATGTATTGATAATGGTTATCGTACCGGTTGCGTTTTTCCCTTCGAATTTTTTACCGGTTGTATAATATGTAGTGTTCTTTACCATAGTTGCCTCTACGGGAAAGCTGGCTATAACATTGGTAGGATGTGTGTCTAAATAGTTGCGATTACTCGGGGCTTCAGCGAGAGTAACATTTGCTGAAACCGTTAAGGTGGACGATTTAGGCGTTATGCGCACCGTTGCTCCCGGAATAGCTATATAAATAATAAGAAAGAGAATAAGCACCGAAACGGTAATTAGAATGGTTAATGCTTGCCTGTTTGGAGAAACAAGCACGTAACGATTCTTTTCTTTTTTTCTTTTTTTGCCTGTTTTTTTTCGAGGTAAACGTGGTTTCTTTCCACCACCTTTTTGACTCTTTTTTGTACGTCTGATGAGTTCGGCAATTGATATTTTTTTGGATTTTAATCGTGTTGGAGTGTCGTCTTCAAATGAATTTATGCTTGCTTCAAGAGGCGAGATTTTCAAATGATCATCAGCCAGTTTTCCCGATACCAAAGAGGGATGTTCGCTTCCTTCCAGTTTATCAAATACGCTAAAGCCGGCACGACCCGCCAGCTGCATGCCGTTGGTATCGTTGGTTATGATAAAAATGTTCTTTTTTAATTCTTCTGCTTTCCGTTTTAATATGCGCAAATTAACTATACTTTGAAATAAAATTGCACGTTTTGGAACGACAATATAGATGTTTTTCATCTTATATTTTTTGAGTTTGTCGTAGATGCTGGTTATTTCGTCGTCAATTTCAGTAAAGAGTACTTTTTTCTTGGATATGATTTTTTCCTGAAGCTTTGCTTGCTTCTTTACATTTTTCTTATTTTCGTTGACGCTCCTTTTTTTAATAGAAACCTTGGACTGCTTTGTTTTTTTTGTGCTTTTAGTATCCTTTGCAGTCTTTGCAACGGTTTTCTTTTTTGATGATCCTGTTTTCTTGCGAGGAGGATTCATAAATTATATTTGCATTAAGCGAACAATTTTTTTGAGGATTTTTGATAATACTTTTTCTTCGCCCAGATACTCCAATCCTAAATTTGCAAGAGAGAGTGGAGTAATATCTTGGGGGTCTTTAAGTCTTTTTGTTTCATCTACCATATTACTAACCATTTTGGGTTTAAGAAAGCTAATGTGTGGTTTTTGTGAAAACGGCAATTTTCTAAACCATTCTCTTGTTTCAAGAACTTCTTTGATTTCAGGCAAATGAGATCCGCCACCACAAAGCAGTATCTTTGAAGGGAGTACGTCTATCTCTTCAAACTCCGCCAAGGTAAGAGCAACTCCGGAAAGCCACACTTCGCAATCACTTTTCATGGCTTCTCGCACAATTTTATGTGATTGCTTTTCAAGTTTATCCGAACTATAGGCAAGTTTTATTTCTTCCGCTTCTTGAAAAGATATATTAAGACTTTGTGCTAATCGTTTTGTAAATGTTCGCCCTCCAAGAGTAAACATCCGTGTTCCTTCAACGCTGCCGTTTCTTACAATGGCAATGTCTGTTGTTCCACCACCAATATCAATGAAAATGGAAGAGAAATTGCCACCATCCTCATTCCCGACACATCGTGCAACAGCGTATGGTTCTGCGGTAATAGCCATTAGTTCTTTGTCGAGCTCGGCCGCTATGGTTTGTAGCGCTCCAAAGTGAACCAGTGGAGCAAAAGCGTTAAAAATGCTTATGTCTACATCTTTTCCTTGAAAACCAATCGGATTGGAAACTTTATAACTATCTATTTGAACATCGACAATAGCTGCATTTACAAGCTTTACATCTATTTCGTTATAACCGGTTTCAAAAGCAAGATCACTGCGAACTTTATCAAATGCTTTCCATTGAATCTTGTGAACAATATTTTTTAACTCGGCTAAATCTATTTTGCTGCTGGGCTCACGTCTACTGTACGAGAGCGTTGTTGTTGCTCCTTTGACCAATTCTCCCGCAATACCCATAATCATTTGATTTGCTGAAATTCCAGCCATTCGTTCAGCATCTTTAATAGCTTTTTGGCAATTGCGAATAACGCCACCTATATCGGTAACCGCGCCACTTTGCATATCTCCTAATTTTTGCTTGTGTCTCCCGACCCCGATAACACGTCCTTTTGTCCCTTCGGAGAGACAAATAAGAGCCTTTACAATTTCGGTGCCGATATCAAGCGCGAGGTAGATGTTTCTACCGCCGCTTGTTTTTCGTGTGAAAATAGCCATTAAATAGGTGAAAAAGCCTTCATTAACTAAGAGCCCATACATTGTATAGAAAGCCCTTGTGCCGGTCAAGAAGTTAACGGGGGTTTTATTGATTGACAGGCGGCAGATAACTGGCGTCATTTTTTGGTGGGAACTTATTTAAACCAATCACCGGCACGTTCATATGATACTTTCTTTTCATTTTTTTTGACATGTTGTTCAAAGCCAAGTTCAATAATGCGATCGATAAGTTTTTCATACTCAATACCCGATTTGGACCACATCTTTGGATACATGCTTATTTCCGTAAAGCCCGGCATGGTGTTTATCTCATTAAGACGAAGATCTTTCGTTTTTTTGTCGTAAAACACATCAACGCGTGCAAGGCCGCAGCAATCAAGTACTTTATAGGCTCGAAGCGCCATGTTTTGTACTTGTTGTTCAAGATGCCGCGATATGTCTGCGGGAACTTGGGTTCGTGATTTCCCATCAATATATTTATCGTTGTAATCATAAAATTCACCTCCAACCAGTACTTCTCCAACATGAGCGGTTTTTGGATTATCGTTGCCAAGTACCGCACATTCCAGTTCACGTATTTCCAATCCTTTTTCTACCAATATTCGATGATCGAAAGAGCATGCTTCTTCTATAGCTTGTTTCAATTGTTTATTACTTTTCACCTTTGTGATTCCAACGGAGGATCCCATATTCGCAGGTTTAACGAAGACGGGATAATCCAGTTCATTTTCGATACGGCGCATTACTTCTTGAGGATTTTCTTCCCAGGCTCGTTTATTAATGCCGATATAAGGTATGATCGGCAGGCCTGCTTCTTCCCATACTGCTTTAGTCATAAGCTTGTCCATTCCTACGGACGATGCCAAAACGCCACAGCCGGTATAGGGAACATTTGCCATTTCAAAAAGGCCTTGAATGGTTCCATCTTCTCCAAATGGTCCATGTAAAACGGGAAAAAAGATGTCGACATGAATTTTCTCATATGTTTTTTCATTCAGATGAAGTAATTCATGTGCACCGCTTTTTGCATTAAGAACAACTTCTTTTAAACCGCTGTAATTGCCTTCTTGAAACGATGATATTGCGTTATCTCCGGAAAGCCATTTCCCTTCTTTTGTTATACCAATGGGAATAATGTCATATTTTTTTGGATCCATTGCCTCAATAATATTTTTTGCTGAAACAATAGACACTTCATGTTCGCCGCTCCGGCCTCCAAATACAACCGCAACGCGTATTTTATTACTCATGGATGTATGTTAAATAAGCACAAGAACTATAGCAGAATTTGTCCGCACTGTTCAATTGATGAGCCGATGATAATGGCTTGCACTTTTGCGCATCTTTGCTAGAATTTTTAACCACACTCTTAACTATGAAAAAACTATGAGTATGCAAAACCCAATGCAATCTCAAGGAGAAGCATTGTGGAAAAATAACGAAGAGGTTACCGCAACCTTTTTTGGGAAAGTAATGTTTGCTTTTGCCTTGGCAATTTTAGTTTCTACATTTGGGGTATGGGTTGGATTTTCATACCTTATAGAAACATTTGTAAAAACCCCCAATCTTATATGGATTGTATTCATAGTTGAATTGGGGCTCATTTTTACTTCGTCAATGTGGAGTAGGAAACGACCGCTCAATTATGTTCTTTTTGCTTTTTTCGCTTTACTTACGGGGATTTCCATTACACCTTTACTTCTTATGGCTGCTATGACGGCGGGTAGTGGAGTTATCGTTAAAGCACTACTTGCTACCGTACTGATGTTCAGTGCAGCCGGTGCCATAGGTTGGACAACAAAGAGATCTCTTGAAGGGATGCGCGGATTCCTTTTTATTACATTAATAGGGATGCTGATTGTTGGTATTATAGGCATATTTATTCCGTGGGGAAGTACATTTGAAATGATTTATTCGGGGATTGGTGTGCTGCTTTTTAGCGGCTATGCTATGTACGATTTTCAAAGAATCAAGAAGTTTCCCGAGGACAGATATATTGATGCGGCGTTACATTTATATTTAGATATATTTAATTTGTTTATATTTATTCTAAGATTGATATTAAGTCAGCGTTCATGAGTATAAAAGGATGTATATTTGAGGTAGGTGATCTTGTTCGTGGCAAACAAGGTGCTAAAGTAGTGTTTGATATCGAACAGTCGATTGAAGATGTTTTTTCAGATGAAGAAAAGCCGATCTCGCCTCTGCATGCCACTATTACATTTATGAAAATTGCGGAAGGAATTCATGTTCTTATTGAGCATATGCATGCGACTTTTCCTTTTGTTTGTAATAAATGTAGAAAAGAATATGCATATGAAATTAATGCGAATAATGTTGATAGAGTGTTCTTTTTTGAAGAGGATGATGACCAAGAAGATATTTTTGATCGATATCGTGTTGATTTGAAAACTATGACTATTGATGTTACTGAGCTTATTAGGCAGGAAATGATCTTGCATTTTCCGACAATTCCAGTATGCTCTAAGAGCTGTAAAGGCCTTTGCCCGGTGTGCGGAGTAGATTTGAACGACACATCGTGCAACTGTATTAACCAAAGGGTTACAGGAAAAAAACCACTCGCTATACTTAAAACGTTATATAATGCCAAAACATCCGGTTCCGAAGAAAAAAACCGCTAAATCAACTACAAAACGTCGTTATAGTGCGTTTGAGAAAAAAGTGCAAAAAAAGCTCGCTGATCGTATTCATGTAGTGAAATGTGCTGATTGCGGCGCTGCTAAAATGTTGCATCATGTTTGTCCCGAATGCGGGAAGTACAAAGGGCGACAAGTTGTTGATCAAGCGAAAAAAATAGATAAGATTACTACCGTAAAAGCGTAATTTGAAAACATGGCCAGTTATCGCCATTTGGCAAGAATTGCAGTAATGCAGACAATCTTCGAGTATGAATTTACTCGGAAGGACAATTCTGAAGAAGATATTAGTCCTTCCGGAAAGCTGCTTTATAACATAAAGCAACTTTCATCGAAAATAAAAGACACCTCATTTGCCGAAGAAACATTTCAAGGAATCATTGATCACCAAAAGGAGATTTATGATATTATTCAAAAAAATGCACCTGAATGGCCGGTTGATAAAATTGCTCCTGTTGATCGGGCTATATTGGAAATAGGAGTTTTCGAGATAGTTTATTCCGATGACATTCCCCCCGTCGTTGCTATTAATGAAGCAATTGAGATTGCAAAAGTATATGGAGATACCAACTCTGCAAAATTTATCAATGGTGTGCTTAGTGCCGTAATGTCCGATCATACCTCTAAATAACTTATTATTAAAATCATATAAATGCAAAATAGATATCAAGAATTGGAAAAAAAAATAGGAATAACTTTAGAAAATAAAAAATTACTCGATACAGCTTTTGTTCATAAATCATTTATGAACGAGTATCATAAAGACGACAAAGAAGATAATGAAAGGCTTGAATTTTTAGGTGATGCCGTTCTTGAATTAACTGTCACCGAATATTTATACAAAACATATCCGAAAAAAGATGAAGGACAGCTGACCAATTGGCGTTCCGCGTTGGTGAAAGGCGAGCATCTTGCCGAAGTGGGAAAGGAACTGAATTTGGGAACTTATTTATATCTAAGTCACGGAGAAGAGAGATCGGGTGGGAGAAAGAAAAATTATATATTGGCAAACACGGTGGAGGCCGTTATTGGAGCGCTTTATTTAGATAAAGGATATCGTGTGACACATACATTTATTTCTAAATATATTATTACCAAATTAGAAAAAATTCTTGAAAAAGGGCTTCATATAGATGCAAAATCGCATTTGCAAGAATTGTCACAGGAAAAACTTTCTCTTACTCCCGAATATCGACTTATCAGTGAAAGTGGACCTGATCATGCAAAGCGTTTTATTATGGCGGTCTTTTTTGGTGATGATAAGGTGGGGGAAGGAGAAGGAAGCAGTAAACAAAACGCTGAGGAGGATGCGGCTCGTAATGCACTTGCTGAAATAAATTGGGAGAAACAATAAATTGTATTATGATTTACGAGAAATCTTGTGGACTTGTTGTCTATAATAGGAAGATTCAAGGAAAGATTGTTTTTTTGCTTCTTCATTACCCCGAGGGGCATTGGGAATTTCCGAAAGGGCATGTGGAAGTTGATGAAAATGAAAAACAAACGGCACTGCGTGAATTGCAAGAAGAAACCGGGATAGAAAAAGTACATATTATTGACGGATTTAAAGAAACGATGCGCTATCGATTTGCTCGTAAAGGAGATATTGTTGAAAAAACAGTAACTTTTTTTCTTGCGCGCGCCGATGATGCAAAAATCACCCTTTCTCATGAGCATCAAGCGTATAAATGGTTACCCTTTAATGAAGCTTTTCAGACTGTCACGTTTGAAAATGCTCGAAATATTTTAAAAAAAGCCAAGCAATTTCTTGCTTGAGGGAATCTTTTTTTCTATAGTGGGCATAGTAAATTATTACTTAATACTATATATAATGCGCGTATCTTATGCTAAAGCACCGAGTGCTAAGCCTGACATGCTTGTCTGTCCCGTTTTCGATCATGGAAAAAAGAAAAGTATCGCCAATCCGGCTGTAAGGAAAGCTGTAGAAAAAGTGAAAAAAGATAAGCTGTTTCAAGCTAAAATAGGTACGAGTATTATATTGTATCCGTCTTTAAAAAATATGCCGAAGCGATTGCTTATTATCGGTTTGGGAAAAAAGTCAAAAGCTTCCGCAACGAAGGTACGTAATACTATGGCAAAAGTATTAAAAGGTTATCTCAAGAAAGATATCAATGAAGTTTCATTGCTTACTTGCTCTGATGTCAATAACTATTTGCAACCTGTTGTTGAAGGTATGTTGCTTGTTAACTACAATCCCGCTCAATATAAAACCGGTAAAGAGGGGCAGAAAGCGCAAGAAAAATTATTCAAAAAATTAATTATAGTCGGATCTGAAATCACCTCTGATGAAAGAGAAGCGGTAAAAAAAGCAAAAGTGCTGAGTGAATCTGTTGACGTTGCGCGTAATTTGGTGAATGGAGCCCCTAATCATATTACGGTTGATGCTTTTGCGGATGAGGCTAAAAAAATTGCGAAAAAGAATAAATATTCAATCAAAGTATATAACAAGACATGGATTACCAAGAAAGGAATGGGAGCGCTGTTAAGTGTCAATAGCGGATCTGGAAATAAATCCGCACGACTGGTTGTTATGGATTACAAGCCAAAAAAGAAATCAAAGAAAGAATTTAATATTAATCGTCGGGTTATCGGAATTGTCCCGTTAACTGAAAATTTAATCGATGCTGAAGCACAGAGGCCTTCGGACGTGGTAACCAGTTATTCGGGGAAAACGGTTGAAATACGGAATACAGACGCGGAAGGAAGATTGATTTTAGCCGATGCTCTTGCATATGGTATTGAACAGTATAAGCCTGAGTATACTATTAATTTTGCAACATTGACGGGAGCATGTGTTGTTGCTCTTGGGGATAGATACGCAGGATTGATGGGGAATAATGAGCCATTGGTAGAAAAGATTAAACAAGCTGGTGACAATACCGATGAACTTGTATGGAAAATGCCAATCCATGATGATTTTAGAGAAGCAATGAAAGGGAAGGTAGCTGATTTGCGAAATATTGATGATGAGACCAGCAGTATGGCCGGAGCTTCAAAAGCTGCAGCTTTTTTGGAACATTTTGTGGGAAAAAACAAATGGGCTCATTTGGATATTGCAGGCGTGGCATATAACAAAAAACCGAAAGATATCGATCAGCAGTTTGCGACCGGTTACGGGGTGCGTATGATGATCGACTTTTTGGAAAATTGTTAGGAGAAGGGGACCCTCATTTTTATTATACCGACCATTTTTTGAGCACAGGGTTGGCGTGGCGGGGATATTCTATGCTTGGTCCTTTTTCTACAATGATGTCGCGATCTTTTAAGATGTCGAATTTAGGTATTACTTCGGGATAACCTTCCTGAAAAACAACACGCTTTATTCCTGATTCAGCAATAAGGCTTGAACATACTCTGCATGGATGTTTTGTACAGTAAATAGTCGCTCCTTTAACAGAAATACCTTCTTTTGCGGCAATTGCCAAACACCATTGTTCCGCGCATAGTCCATAACAGATTTCTCTTCGTTGGCCCGAGATAATATCCATTTTATCTCTTATGCATTTGAGTCTGGTACAATCGTACTCGGGGTGCCAATCATTGGTATGCTTTACTATGATATTCCCATCTTTAACTATTGCAGCAGCAATATTTGCACGGAG
>CAZPFH010000003.1:0-6477 GCA_964585825.1 uncultured Candidatus Peribacteria bacterium | reverse complement strand
GCATTTGGTTCCATTTCGTCAATAATGCGTAAAAATTTTTTATCTTCTTTCGAAATAGCCATAAAGTCTACTGTTTAATGCAATGAAGTAAAGTAAAAGAACCCGAAATACATAGATAGGTTATCCGGAAACAGTATACCAATATTTACTAAAAATGGGAAAGTATGTGGTTTATTTTTTCCTACCATCACAAAAACAAACCGGAAGGATAATCATGATACCCAAAATGATAAACATTAAGGGTAGGTAGGGAGCGATACCAATCTGGATCATTTGCAGATTTTCCAGAAGAAAAAGGATACCGCCAACAATAAGGATAATCCCTTTACAATAACATTCATTCATATAAAGAGAAGGTAAGAGGCTTCATAGTTAGGATACTCTTTGCGTAAAGCCCATGTCAACAAATGTTTCTTACGCCTTAATCTTTTGGTTCGATTGTCCAAGTTTCTTTGGCTATGATTTTACCCGGGATAGTAAAGCCTGCTGCTTTTTTATGTCCACCGCCACCGAATTGTTCACATAAGGCCGAAACATCCACATCTTCTTTTCCAGCTCGCATAGATCCTTGAATATTTCCTTTAGAATCTTCTGAAAGCAGTATTGTCATATGGGCTTCCTGTGCACAGTTTAAGTAATTAATCACACCGGCGAGTTCTCGAGAGCTGGCATTTGTTTCTTCTAATTCTTGAGTACTGATTTTGGAAACGAGCGTCCCTTTATCATTAATACGAGCGTTTGAAAGTACTTTACCCCAAAGTCGTAATTGTTCGATAGAGTGCGTGTTAAACAGTTCTTTTACAATTTTTTGAAGATTAGCTCCTTTTTTTTGCAATTCTCCTGCTGTTTTCAATGTTTCTTGTGTCGTGTTTGAATGCATGAAACTACCTGTATCGTTGTACATGCCGGCCAGCAAACAAGTTGCTATGTGGCTGTTATATGAAAGATCTGTTGCTTTGAAAAGATGATATAAAATTTCCGTGGCAGATGCTGCATGAGGATTTATAATATTGATATCTCCATATCGGGTATTGGTGGTATGGTGATCAATATTAATAAGCCGGATATCTTTTTTTGTAATGATTGGGAATTTTGTTTGTTCAGGAGTGCTGCAATCAAGAGCAATTATGCAATCGCATTGTTTTGGTATTTTCTTTCGTATTACATGTTCTTGTTTTAAAAAGATTAATGATTCCGGCAAAGGGTCGGCGCAAACACATGTAATTGTGCAGGAATATTTATTTTTCAGTGCGTGCGCCATCGCAAGAGCCGACCCGATTGTGTCGGCATCCGGATGACGATGTGATAAGAGAACAATGTGATTTGATTTCTCAATCGCTTTAAGCGCTTTTTTAAACGTAGATATAAGAGTTTTCATGCGATAAACAAAGAAAAAAGAATATCGTGAGCGCGCAAAAACAAACGATATCAAGAAAATGAAAGCCTTTCATAAGAGAAAGGCTTTCATTATAAAGAGCTTATTTTTTCCTGCAAGAACCTGCGCTTGCGCAGTATTACAAATTATGTTCCCCAAGCGTCTAATGCTTCTTGCAGCGCTTTATGTGATTTGGCGTATTCTTCAACCGGAATACCTTTCATTGCAGCCTGTGTGGCTTGTATGATTGCCTGTGCTCCAGTTGCGATACCACTCGGATGCCCATGACAACCACCTCCCATTTGACATACGATATCTTTCCCCATTTTTTCAATAACATGAGGGATTTTGCCGGGGTATAACCCTCCTGAAGCAACAGCAACAACAGGTTTCATGCCATACCATTCTTGTCCGAGTGTCTCCATTTCTTTGTTTGCTTTAACACTGTCTTGTTCAAGAGCTTCTACAATTACTATAGTTTCTTTTGCTCCACCTTCCATTTTTCCCGCACCGGCGGTCCCGGTATGAAGAAGATCAGCACCGAGCATACGATATACTTTTGCTAAAACAAGCATAGAAATAGTAAATCCGGGCTGCCTTGTTATTGCCCCATGCATAGCTCGATGTGCATGAATGATTTGTCCTGTGTTTTTTCTTCGGTAACTTTCAACAGCTGAAAATCCCAGAGTAATAACATCAAGCATGCAAACTTCACCACCGTGCTCCTTAACGACATCGCTTCGTCGCATCATTTCGGTAAAATTTGAATGGGTGATATTGGCCAAGTATAGTTTTTTATGCCCGGTTTCTTTTTCAGCTTTGTCTCGCATTGCAAAAGTAAGTTTCATTCGCGTGTCAAAATCGTTGAATGTTTGAGAGGTAAGATTTTCATCATCTTTTACAATATCAAGTCCTTCTCCTTCATTTCCCGACCATGCAAGATAACCAACCTCAGCATGCTGCTCACTGGTGAGCCCTACTTTTGGTTTAATGATAGTTCCTGTAAAAGGGCGATCATGTACATCGGCAATAGTTCGGACTCCTTCAATTCCGTGAGCGGGTCCGGGAAACTTTTCAATAATATCTTTTGGAAACTTAATATCACATACTCGAAGACTTTTAAGAATTTTCATGCCGAGTATGTTCCCGCAAATTGATGATAAGATACCCGACATATTGCCGACTTCAAAAAGTCCTATCGGGTATGCAATAGTAGTTAATTCTTTTTCTTTATCGACAGAGATAACACGTGGTTTTAATTGATGGGCGATTTCTTTGTTCATTGTTGAAATCTTTGTCCATGTTCCTATAGAAGATTCCGCGGCGAGTTGTTCAGCGGCTTCTTCATATGATACGCCTTTTTCCGGCGTGTATTTATACAGACACACAACATCGCTCTCAGCGGGCGTGTAGTCCGGATCGTAGTAATTTATTTGGCTTTGTTTCATAAAAAAAACTGTTACATAATAAAAGTAATTATTAGTACCATTATACAATAAAAAAATATATGAGTCACGTCTTTTGAAGCTGTTTGGTATAACTCTACGGCCGTTCTTTGATTTCTCGTTCTTGAAATTGATTGCCGGTAATAACAATATAAACAATAGCAAAATAGGGTATTGCAATGGGGAGGAAGCTTGGACCACCAACTAAAATAGTCAGTAGAAGCCCAAAAACAATAATTGTGGCGATAAATCGTTCCAAAACGCCAAATGCCAACAGCAATCCTATAAGAATACCGAAAATCCCCGTGTTAAAAATAAGTAGCTCATGTGAGAAATCTTGTAAGCCGAATATACTCTGCATTATATTTAAAAGTGGTTTTTCAGTAAGAAAGTTTATAGCCGGCTGTGGATCCAGTATATGGTGATGAAGAAAAATCATAATAAGACCAACTCCTGTTATAAAGCGCAATATGGGAAAAGCATATTTTCGATAGCGATCCAAAAGCGATTTTTTGTCGACCGGATGAAAAAAGAACGTAAAACTTAGAACGTCTCGATGAATAATGAATAAAAAAAGTCCTATTCCTAAAAATACCGAATAATCCAAGATTTTAAGTGGCGGGAAGAAAAAGAACCCACTGATAAAAAGAGCAATAATGCCAATGGTACACAGGCGAGTAAATGTTCCAAGTATAAGCCCAATTCCAATCACAATTTGTGTATATTTGAAAACAATATGAATAAGATTTTCGCTTAATGGTATTCCGGGTGCGAATAAGTAATTCTGAAAACCACTGACAATAAGGAGTAGTCCGACGGCAATAGAAAGTACTGTGGAATCCAGAAAAGCACCGGTGCGCAATATTTCCGCCAGTTTCTTGATCGCATTGTTTTTTCGAGCACCATATTCAACAAAAAGTGCCGCTAAAAAGAGAAAAACCGCAATAACCGATGGTACGACATACCAAGCTAGCGAACTGTTTTCAGTCATATGAAGTGTGTGAAGTTATTTATTCTTTCCAGCTGATTGCAGAGACGGGGCATGCGTCAATTGCCGATTGAATTTTTTCTTTATCATCACCGGTAGGATTGACCGCTTTTGATTTACCATCGTCTTGCATTTCAAAAACTTTTGGGCATAGTTGAACGCATAAGCCGCATCCTATGCATGTATCTTGATCAACTTGGACAGCTTTCATGAAAAACCGGGTTAATTAATAAGTGTTTCCTGTGAATAATAAAATTATATTTAATTTTAAGCAAGTTTTCATTAATATGAAGATGTAACAATCGTGCATTATGAAGCATAGGTTTTCACATCAACGAGCATTAATTAAAAAAATATTAGCCGATTATGATGGGCACTTAAGCGCTGAAGATATTTATGAACAAGTTATTCAGCATGAACCTAGCATGAGTCTGGGAACGGTTTATCGTAATTTGCGTGTGCTGGAAGAAATGAGTGAAATACGAAAATTGATAGTTGAAGATAAGGCTTTGTATGAAGGAGAAAAAGAGCCGCATCATCATTTAATATGTACTCGGTGTGGAAAGGTAAAAAACGTATATAAACCGGCACATCTAAAATGCGAAAAATGTCTTTCTTGGGTTCATGACTTTACTGTTGAAGAAGCCTTTATTACAGCATATGGCGTATGTAAGAAATGTCGAGATTAAAAGCGTCTTAAGTCAAAACTTTTTTGAGCTGTTTTACGATTAGCGTCCCTCGTGTTTTGGTGAGATCTGGATTTTTTGATGTTAGAATACCGTTCTCGTATTCAACACCTAGAAATGCATGTAATGAAAAAAGATCATTTTCGTTAATACCTTGCAGCATGAGGCGTTCTTGCAGTTCATGCGTTAGGTCATCAAGATGATAGGTGTGATAAGTGCAAATATGGTTTAGGTAGTCGCTAAACTCATTGGAGTTGCTTATTTTTGATAAAGTTTTTTGGACGCTGTGGGGGAGAAATCTCGGGGGAGGGAAATCATCGGACGGAGGAATGTCGTCAGAAATACTCATTGTTTATGTATAAAATATAATACGAAAATAACTTTAGCACTAAGGTTGAATTCTGTAAATAGATAAGTTTTAAAAAGATGCTACACTATCCCCATGAAAACAATATATCTTATTGGTAATAAGCTGGTTCCGGAAGATGCGCTTCCGATTCAACTCAAAGAAAAGTTGACGAAACGATTTCCGGCTATAAAGTTTAAAGAATTTGATCCGACGGAAAATCTTCCCGAAGACAGTCCGCATCTGATAATGATTGATACGGTAAAAGGAATTGACCGTGTCAGTCTTTTTAAAGATATCGACTCGTTTTCAAGTCAAAAAGCATATTCAATGCATGATTTTGATCTCGGGTGGCAATTGAAGTTATATAAAAAGCTGGGAATGATTCAAGAGGTTGTAATTATCGGCATTCCAATGGGGCAGGACGAAGAGATGGCTTGCACTCAAGTAATTGAGTTGTTGAATCAGTTACAAGAGACGTAAGATTTCGTTTGATGTATCTCGAACTTCTAAACGGATATCTTCTTCAATTCCTCCAGAGGGGTAGGCGAGTCGGAGTTTGTCTTCGCATGGTTGTTTCTCATACTGCCGATTGATTGGTTCCAGATGCGTTATAAGTGAATAATTCGGATTGAGAACATATGATTGAAAAACACGTACTCGTGTGGAAATGCAAATTTGATAGGGCGTAGATAAAGGTATATTTTCGCTAAGTGGAGCTTCTCCTTCAATAATATGTGCTGGGTCGGTTGTTGGCGTATCTTTTGAAACAGTAAAGAAGGTTCCCAAATCAATTGGATAACGGTGATCGTTTTTCGCTTTTTGTAAAAGAAGATTGAGGGATATTTCTTCCGGAATTATAACAGTTGATTCCGAAGAAAAGCGTTTGGTGTTTTCAGTTATTGCAAGCTGTGGTTCGTAAAGCAATGCTCTTCCCATTGCTTCGCCAATAACAAGATCAGGCGTATGCGGCGGAGTATAGGTTGTCGCATCATGTTGCGCTATTACTGGAAAATAATCATTGAGTTTGAGTTGATCAATAATTTTTTGTACACATTGCAGGGCCCCTTCTTGAATATCAACTAATGTAAATTGAATTTCTTGAGAAGAATAATAATGTGTTAGTGGCAAGGCAAGAGTGGCAAAAGGGCCGCATCCCATATATACAATAGAAAGAGGTTTATCAGGTTTTTCTTTGAGTAAATCTTTAATAGCGGCATGGATGCCTTGAATAAAAACAGTGGTACGTTCTGTATCAAGCATGCAATGAGCGGCTTCAATTGGAGCAATACATGATCCTTTCGGGGTGGTTATATGTTCTTGATGTTCCCATAATTCCTGTTCAACGGCACCTTCCAATTCATGAAAAAGTTTGATTATCGATACTCGGGTTTTTTTGCCATTCTGTGGTGTGATAATATTTTGTGACGTTTCTTCCAATTGCTCGGTGAGATATTCTTTCATAACAAAAAAATAAGAGTAAAAAGGAAGTTATTGTATAGATACTCTTATATTTGTCAATTTTTATTTGGTTTTTTTCCAATTAATGGTGAGGAAGTGTGTTGCACAGCTCATACAAGGATCGTAGGCGCGGATAAGTTTTTCAATTTCCATGCGCACATGATCTTTATCCATCT
>CAZPFH010000002.1:0-26344 GCA_964585825.1 uncultured Candidatus Peribacteria bacterium | reverse complement strand
CCACTAAGCGGCTATGCAGAAGTAAAGCCGTATGTTTTCGCGGGGATTTTCTGCATAGATGGTGATGATTATCCTTTGTTACGGGACGCGCTTGAAAAATTACAAATCAATGATGCCGCATTATCATTTTCTCCTGAACAATCCGGTGCATTGGGGTTTGGCTTTCGATGTGGATTTCTAGGTATGTTGCATTTGGAAATTGTACAAGAACGATTGGAGCGCGAGTATGATCTGAATTTAATAATAACAGCGCCATCTGTTTCGTATATTGCATTGCTTAATGATGGGAAAGAGGAATTTATTTCAAATCCTTCGCAACTTCCAGATCCTTCAACTATTAATTCTCTCAAGGAGCCATGGATGAAACTGGAGGTTTTGGCGCCGAAAGATTATATAGGGGCAATAATGAAATTGGCTCAAGACAGCCGTGGACTAAATAAAAATATGCAATATATTGATCAAGATAGGGTTATTTTGGAATTTGAAATTCCACTTGCTTCGATTGTTGTTGATTTTTACGATTCACTCATGAGCGTTTCATCGGGATATGCTTCAATGAATTACGAATTTATTGAGTTTAGAAAAGATAATTTGGTAAAACTAGATATTCTTGTTGGTGGAAGCATAGTCGAGGCATTATCGATTATCGTACATCGAGATGATGCGTATCATGTCGGAGTACATATCGCTAAAAAGTTAAAAAAACTCATACCTCAAACGCAATTTGAAGTACCGATACAAGCGGCTGTAGGATCTAAAATAATTGCTCGAGAAACAATTAGAGCTTTACGGAAAGATGTAACGGCAAAATTATATGGTGGAGATCGTTCAAGAAAAGATAAATTATTAAAGAAACAAAAAGAGGGGAAAAAGCGCATGAAGAAAGTGGGCAATGTTGATATTCCTCAAGAGGCGTTTTTGACTATCCTAAAACGCGATGATTGATTTTTGAACAAAAATAGTGTTCAGTTTACGGCACGTTTCTTGTAAGCCGCTTACTCATTGAATAAAAGGCGTTTTTGTGTTAAAATGTTAGGAAAATAACATTATGTATAAGACATGAAATTGCTTGGAAAAATAGTTTTTTATATTATTGTTTTTGGCGTTTTAGCCTTTCTTTTAGTGCAACTGTTTTTTAGAGCCGAATACGAAGATTTTAAAAATACCTATTTCCATTCGAGTGCTTCTGTTGAGACTCGGGAGGGAACCTCTTTAACAATTGTTTATTCATTTGGTGCTGAGTTGCTTGAACCCACGCTTTATGATTCTGCAAGCAGATCACGAACATTAAATGTTTATGAAAGATTAGTCGCAACTGATCGTAATTTGCAGTCACACCCAGGACTTGCTCTTTCATGGGGAAGAATAGATGATGTAACATGGGAATTTAAATTAAGACCCAATGTTATATTTCACGATGGATCAGCTTTTGATGCCGAAGACGTGAAAGCAAGTTTTGATCGTGCAATGAATCATGAAAAATCCGGATTAAAGGATATATTGAGTACTATTAAATCGGTTGATATTATTGATAATTTAACTGTTCACGTTATAACAAAAGAACCTGATCCAATTTTAGTAAATCGCGCCGCTACAGTTCTTATTTTTCCTTCTGATTACAATACGTTTGAAAAACCTATAGGAACAGCTCCGTATAGGTTTGTTTCTCAGTCCGAAAGTGAATTTGCAATCACACGTTTTGATGGATATTGGGGTGAAAAACCTTATTATGAGAATGTTTTTATTAAATCTATAGAAAACAGATTTGATAGAATTGATGCCATGAAAAATGGGCAAATTGATATTCTTGCAAACGTTCCTCCGACACTTGCCGATGATATAACATTGGGCCAACGGGCTACCATTGCCAGTTTGCCAAGCCTGGAGGTTAATTTCTTAATGTTCAATTATAAATCTCCATTACTTGAAGATAAGCGAATTAGACGCGCAATTTCACGTGCTTTTGATAAAGATATTTTTGTTGATATTTCAAATGGTCATGCTATGCCATCAAATCAATTTGTCAGCAATGGTATTTTTGGTTTTAATCCTTCAATTGAAAGCAAGAAGCAAGATATAGAAACGGCAAAGCGACTCATACGGCAATACGACCCATTTAAAAAGCCTTCTGTTACAATTGATATGGCTCAAGGGACACAAGCAATAGGAGACTACATTAAGCAACAGCTTAATGAAATAGGACTCTCATCAACTATTAATTATCTTTCTTTTGATCGATTGCGTGCTAAAATTTTCGCAAAGAAATCGGAAATATTTTACCTTGGTTGGCGTAGTGAAATTGGTGATGCAAGTGAATTTTATGAGAACCTGGTTTATTCGGAAGGGCGCTTTAATGGAGGGAGCTTTGAGAACAAAAAAGTTGATCAACTGATTGAGTTAAGTACAAAAAATTTAGATGATCAAAAACGTCTCGAGCAATTTCAAGAAATTATGCGTATTATTGTTGAAGAAGAAATAATGGGAGTTCCTCTTTTTGAAACGGATGTTATTTACGGTGTAAAAGCCGGTGTTAATTTTAGGCCGCGTCTCGACGGTTATATCTTGGCTTTCGAAATATCATAATCATGCATTCATGTATTCAATTAAAACAAAACTTGTTGCCGGTATAACACTCCTTATCGTGGGGCTTTTTAGTGCTGCAGCATTTTTGCTTATACGTGAAAAACAAAAAGACCTGACAAAAGATATTAATTTCCAGGTACGTTCATTTGGTGAATTAACAGCTCCGAATATTATAGATGATTATAGATTGTATCTTGCCGAGAAAGGTTTCATTTACTTTAATCGAGAAATAAATAAAGCGTTTCAACGTACTCAAGATATTGATAAAATTCAGATTTTTGAATATAACGGTGTGGTTTTATATGACTCGTCAGAAGAAAAAGAATCACAATATGAAGGACCGGTACGTATGATTGATAATGAGACTATTATATCGCAAGTACAGGCAAATAATCCCTCTATATTAAGTCGGTCCGGTCGTGTTCTTTATATTAAAAAAGATGAAGAAGGAAGTGTTCGTTATGTAAATGAAAATGAAAAAGAAATTGAACCATTGGGAGAACTTGAACGTATACATTATTTTATTTACCCAATTGATGATAAGTATGCGGTTATGTATTACGTGAATTATGAAAACTTAGATGACTTATTACGTACTGATACAATACGTATTATTTTTCTTGCTGTCGTTGGGATGATTATTGGTCTTTTGATGGCAATATTTTTCTCGAATAGAATTACCAAACCACTGAAAAAATTAACGATTAGTTCAGGTATTATAGCAAAAGGGGATTTCCAGCATCGTGTTTCTATTTCGACCCATGACGAACTT
Organism: uncultured Candidatus Peribacteria bacterium; assembly: GCA_964585825.1. GTDB lineage: Bacteria > Patescibacteriota > Gracilibacteria > UBA1369 > PNNO01 > PNNO01. The sequence continues at coordinate 22,989 of CAZPFH010000002.1, read as the reverse complement.
GAAATTCTTGGTAATGCCTTTAACAAGATGGCGATCGATCTGGATAAGAGCACTAAGGCGCTTGTTTATAAAGAACGTGTTGCAAAAGAACTTGAACTTGCGCAAAAAATACAAAAAGGAAACATCCCTAAAGAGGTTCCTAATCTTGATGGGTTGGATATTTCCGCCGGGCTTGTTCCCGCTGAAGAAATTGGTGGTGACGTTTATGATTTCCTTGTAAAAGATGATAATAACACACTTTTTTATCTTGGTGATGTTACCGGTCACGGAGTTCCATCGGGCATATTGGGTTCAATTGCAAATGCAATGTTTTACAGTTATGCTGCAGAAACTGATTTGAAAAAACTAATGATCAACGTAAATAAAGTGTTAAAAGCAAAATCACCTGCAAATATGTTTTTAACATTATGCCTGCTTAATTGGAATAAAGGTGACAAGAAGCTTTCGTATGTTAATGCCGGACATGAACAAATTATTCATTTTAACGCAAAAAACAAAGCGGTACAGTTATTAAAAGGAGGGGGTATTGCACTTGGTATGTTCCCGGATATAAATAAGATGATCGAAGAACAAATTGTTCCGCTTGAAATTGGTGATTGTATAGTGCTTTACAGTGATGGAATCCCCGAGGCTTGGAAAAACGAAAAAGAGAATTATGGTATGGATCGATTCAAATCAACTATTCAACAGTATGGCGGTTTGGAGACGGCAACAGCCATACGCAATGCTATTTTGCAAAACGTTAAAGATTTTACCGGTGATTATAAGCAAATGGATGATATTACCATTATGGTTGTAAAAAGAACTGCTTAAATATTGATGCCCGGTACGGGAAAGTTGCTGCACAATTCTTTCACTTTTCCTTTTATATCTGATAAATAATCATCATCTTTGTGATGAGCAAGGGCATCATTAATAAAGTCTGCAACTTGTTTCATTTCGGGCTCTTTCATGCCACGTGTTGTTATTGCAGGGGTTCCCATCCGGATTCCGCTTGGATCAAACGGTGATCGGGGATCGAAAGGAACGGTATTTTTATTTAACGTGATACCTGCCTTATCAAGAGCTTCTTGGGCTACTTTTCCGGGGATATCTTTATTGGTAAGATCTGCGAGAATAAGATGATTGTCGGTTCCTCCCGACACAAGGTCAAATCCGTGTTCGAGCAGGCGTTCTGCAAGTGCATGCGCATTTTTCACAACTTGGCGTGCATATTCTTTGAAAGAAGGCCGGAGTGCTTCGCCGAACGCAACGGCCTTTGCAGCAGTTGTATTATCATGCGGGCCTCCTTGTAATCCCGGAAAGACGGCCCGGTCAATACTTTTGGCAAACTTCTTCTTACACATAATCATTGCGCCGCGCGGCCCTCTCAATGTTTTATGGGTAGTTGTTGTTATAACGTCGAAATAGGGGACGGGACTCTCGTGTGCTTCACCGGCAATAAGACCGGCAATATGAGCGATGTCCGCCATAGTGATAGCACCGACTTCATCGGCAATTGATTTAAACGCTTTCCAATCTATTTTTCTCGGATATGCGGTATATCCGGCAATAATTAGTTTCGGTTTTGTCTTAAGAGCCAATTCTCGCACAGCGTCCATGTTTAGCATGCCGGTTTTTTTATCAACTTCATAGCCCGTACATTGAAAAGATTTTCCTGAGAAGCTTATGGGAAGGCCGTGTGTTATATGACCGCCGTGATCTAATTTTAATCCCATGATCGTGTCGCCGTATTCAAGAAGACCAAAATAAACAGCTGTATTTGCAGGGCTACCCGAATATGGTTGGACGTTTACATGTTCAACATTGAATAATTTTTTTGCTCGATCGATTGCCAATTGTTCAACTTGGTCAACATATTCTTGTCCGCCATAGTATCGCTTTCCCGGATATCCTTCCGAATATTTGTTGGTAAAAATTGATCCTGTTGCTTCCATAACGGCTTGTGACGCATAATTCTCGGAAGGAATGAGTTCCATTCCATATGCTTGTCTTTTTTGTTCGTGATCTAAAATGTCAGCAACCTGTTTGTCTGAGTTCTGGAGTGATGGCATGATATAGAAAGATTAATTATTAAAACGGTGAACAGTTTTTTCAGTAATAATTCCGTCAACGGGAATATCATGTTTTTGTGCAGCAATATTGTCGACAATTTGCAGTTCATATGCAATAGCAAATTTAGGGCAAGTTAATTGAGACATCAATCCATCATAGTATCCTTTTCCATAACCAATCCTGTGCCCTTTTTTATCAAATGCGATTCCCGGGACAATAGCAAAGTCAATTGTTAAAGGCTCAACTATTGGGGCAGAAGGAAGTGGCTCATAAATAGCGTAATTTCCTTTTGCCGTTTCTTTCATAGATTGAATATGATGAAGGCTTAAAGTCTGGTATTTTATATGTGTTTTTGGGACAATAATTTGTTTTTTTTTAATGAAGTCTTGAATAAGTTGCCTTGTAGACGCTTCATAAAGTGTTGATACATAAATGAAAATAGTCTGCGCTTTTTCCCATTCCGGTAATTCCGATACGGATTTATATATCTGAGCATCCCAAGCTTTTTTCTCTTGTTTAGTTACATATCGTCGTTTTCTACTGAATGTTTCTCTCATTTCTTGTTTTCGTTTTGTTGCATCAATAATCATAAGCTTCATTACGTGTGTTATTCCTGCAGGAGTATAGCATAGTCTTGCAATGACCGATAAATAACACTAAAATCAAGCTACACTCAATAAATCAACATAGTATGAGAAAGAAAACGTGGTTCAAAATTGTAGGAGTATGCTTTACGGTAAGTCTTGTTGTTGGCATGATTGGAGGCGCACTTACCAACGAATATCTTATTTCTTACCTCTTCGGTCAATTAACTCAAAAGCAAGAAGAAGAACTTCCTATTGTGAAAAAAGTTATTGAGCACCACGTGTATGTTGAAGATTCGTTGACGATTGAATCGGTGGAAAAAGCAAAACCGTCAATTGTCGGTTTATATGCAACTAAAGTAGAGGCGCAGGCTTTGGATGTTACCGAGGCGGTTAATGCTGTTGTCATAACAAGTGACGGCGTTATAGTTTCGTGTGATAAGGCTCTTTATAATCATGATATATGGTATGCGAACATAGATGGATCAATTGTTGCGGCTGATATTGTTGATACAATGCAGCCGTACGGACTAATATATTTGCGAGCGAGAAATCCCGAATCTTTTTATCAAACAGTATCTTTTTCTTCAAATAATCTTAAGCAGGGACAACAAGTACTGGCACTTACTGATAGCGGCGTTATGAGTGCCCTTATTTCAAATACAGCAGATGAAACGACATATCTTATTGATAGGGAATTGCATAATAATTTTATGTGTAGCCCCATTATTAACCTCGGTGGTGAATTAGTGGGGATTGCACTGCAAACAGATAATGAGCTAGTCGGGCAAACACGTATTATATCTGCTCGGATTCTTGAAGAATTATTGGAAGAGGTAGGGGATCGGTAAGGAAGGCCTTTTCAAACATATCCGCTTCTTGAGATGAAGCCGGTTTTAAAATAGTGAAATTACCATCTTCGTTTACTTCTTTAACTGTGAAACTCGTGACAAGTTCTTTTCCAAGAAAAATACCAAGAACCTCTTTCATATTTTCTTCTGTAATTGTTTTTATAGAATTTTCTCCCTCCGGAGTAAAGTGTAAAACCAAATAAGGATCGTACGATTCATCATATCTGATTTCAACCGAAGACAAAGTTTCTCCGTTAAAATCAAGGAGTTCCCATTCAGCAGGAGTTAAAGCAAAGAATAGAATACCAAACTTAACTTGTTCTTCCATTGAACTCTCTTCTGAAGCGGGTGTAACTGTTTGTGCTTGAATAAGATGATATCCAAAAGGTGTTTCTGTTACCGGTGCCAGCTCTCCTTCTTCTTCAAGTGCAAGTGCAGCATTTTCGAATTGCTCTACATAGTTTCCTTGTCCGGCCGGGAAATCAAGAAGGCCACCTTTTTGATTGTTTGAAATATCATCCGAATATTCACGTGCAAGAGTAGAAAAGTCTTCTCCGGCCTTGATTCTTTCTTGAATTTCTTCAGCGAGCTCCAAGGCTTCGTCTTGTGTTCTTGTAATGGTATCCGCTGCTCTCATAGCACCTTCATATGCAATGAGAATGTGGCGTACCTCAACTTCTTTTTGATATTCGGTAACTCTCTCAACTTCTTTTTTGTCAAATAGTTTTACAATACTGATTACATCAATTGGTGGTGCTAGAGGAGAAGGTTTGTTGGTATATTCAATTAGTTCTTCGCTAAAAGTTCCGGGCTCCATGGCAAATAATTCTTCGGCAAAAATATCTATAATTTCATCTCTATACATGTAATCGCCATGTATGTATATAACGCGTGACGGATCTTCAAGAACCACATTCTGTGCGGTTGTTTCAAAATCAGCGCCATCTTTCAATTTTTGCAAAACATTTTCCGCTTTTGTGCGAAGAGTTTCTTTGTAATCACTTTCGTCTTTAAACTGTTTCTTGAGACTGAAAGTAGTGTCTCGCTCTATTGCTTTTTTGATTTCATCAATATTATCAATTGTTCCCAATTTCACTGTTAGATAGTGTTTTTCATCTTCTTCAGACAGGTTAACCGAAACATTTGCAACCTGAAAATCATGTATTCTTTTAAATACCGTATTTTTAAGTTCTTCAAGTTTTATATCCAAATCTTCTTCAACACTTGTCGTATTAACAAGGTATGTAAGTTCATGAGTTTCATATTTGCTTGATTTGCTAATATCCGTGCAACCGGAAAGACAGATGATGCCGATTAATGTTATAAAAAGCATTGGGGTAAATCGCTTGAGAAAAGTCATGACAAAGAAGTGTTAAAGTATATGATTGTAGTCAAAAAGGATTATATCACAAAAATGGTGGGCGATGTAGGATTCGAACCTACGACCTCCTCGGTGTAAACGAGATGCTCTAGCCAACTGAGCTAATCGCCCTAACAGATCATTTTTTCAATCATCGGAGTTGCAGGTATTTTTTTATCATGTTTCGGTCATACTTGCAACTAAAAAAATGAGGAGCCCTGGTAAAACTCCTCATTTATGTCGTATAGCATTTGTATTATCCCACTTGATTTAATAGTGCCAATATCCGTTATGAAATCCACCAAAATAAAATCCTCTGTAAATACAGTCGTGTGATGGATATCCATATGGATTGCATCGTTCCGGTCTGTGTCGATCAAAATATTTGTCAAGATATTCTTCTAACATATCACGCCAATCATCTTTATCTCTGCCTTGTTCACGAGGGATTTTATATACTTTTTCTTCGCAGTGGGTGAGATCGTAACAATAGTCGTATATAATGTAGCAATAGTCTCGTATGCAATATTTTCGTGCGTTTCGGACTTCATATTTCTTCGAATAATTATTCGGATCATGTTCGATAATTGCATCGGTACGATTTCGTGCTTCTTCTAGCTCATTATAATCTCTTCCCGTTTCACTTATAATTGATACTCGATTACGATTACTTTTATTATTAGTTGTTGTTGTTGAGGTTTTGCCATATGCATTATCTGTCACATTAACTCTATTTCGATCATTATTAATGTTTGTATCAGAGGTTCTTCCTGTATCGGTGACAATACCCGCACGGCTTCTGCTTGAAGAAGTTTCGTATGAATCAGTCACATTAACACGTTCCCTGCCTGAGTTTGATGATCGTTGCGGACTTAGAAAGTAGTGACATTCGCTTGGTGCCGGATCGCCACTTCTTAGTACGCCGTTACAATCATAATAATCGGCCGAAACAGGCTTTGCTACCAATGCCAGTATTGTCAATGAGGCAGTAAGCATGCCGGCGAAAAACAACTTTTTAATCATAATAAATATGTTTAAGGATTATTTTAGGTATGAATTTAACATGAAAAGTTAAATCTGGCAACCCTAAATTTTCTTCATATGCATATAACCATATTTTCCATTGCGCATTACAAAAAGCCCATTTGTTTATGAGCTTTGTCTGGTGGGCAAGAGAGGACTTGAACCTCCACCTCCAAATAAACGGAGACTAGGCCCTCAACCTAGCGCGTCTACCAATTCCGCCACTTGCCCACGGCAGTGCAAAGCTTATTGTAGTGAATATCGACAAAAATACAAGATAAAAACCGCTGTCTTCCTGGAAAAGAAAGCAAAAAAATGCTACAATATAAGGAAAATAACCATGCATATGAAAGATTTCTTTTATGAGAAAAGATTGATTTATTTGACGAAGGTATTCAAGTCTGAAATACCATCTGTTGACGCAGATACTAATAAGGAAAATTCTGAGAAAAAAGAAAAAAAGGCTAAGGCTAAACAAGAAAAATTAAAACAAGCTAGAGATGAGAAAAAAGAGCAACGAATCGAAAACACTAAAAAAGAGCTTGCGCAATTGAAAGTGCATCGCCAAAAACTTTCTCCTAAAGAGCTGAAACAGTTGCAAAAGTCTATAAAGTCGTTTGAAAAGAAAGATATTGAGAGGATGTTGAAAAAGTCATCCAAAACATCGATATATGATTTGCGCAGAGGAGGAACACTCCGCCTTTTATATGACCGCGAGAAAGATCCTAAAAAGAAAGTCGCGCTTAAAAAACAGCTCCAAGAAAATCAAGGGTATTCACGTATGCTTGCTCAATTTGCAAAGGAGAAAAAAACAAAAGAGGGGAAACTATATCTTGAAGTTGATTTGAAAAATGTTGATCGATATGAAATGCAGTTGGGTGCCGGGCATATTTGTCCCTACACATGGGTGAAAGTGGCTATTGAAGATACTGACGGAAATGTTCGAACAGGTTACAGAAAAGTGCCGGGAGCAGATGAAGGTGTTTATGGAAGTAAGATTGGTTATTATACAAATGGAGGGGCATATTTGCCGATATTTTCAGGATATAAAATATATCCTCTTGAAGTAAAAGATGATCCGAAACAGTTCAAAAAAGAACAGGCGTTTTACAAACAAGAAAAAAAGCGTATTCGTGAATTAAAAAGTTCTTCTCGACCTTCTTCTTCAACGCGCGAAGATTATGAGCGTTCAAAGGAATCGTTGGCGGGATCGGACAAATCGGCTCTCGCTGCTCAAGGAATAACACCTTTTACAGTACGAATGGGCTATAGAATGACTCCGGAAGAGAAGAGTGTTTACATGCGTGAATATAAAGAAGCGAGGCGTCTAAGCAGGCTCAGCATGAAAGAGCGTTTGTCTATTATGCAAGAACGATATCGTTTGAAAGATGCACTTGAACGGGCTTTCAAAGCATTACGTATCGATAGGCGACACAAGGATCGTTTTTATGCATACAATGATGCGGTTATGTACATAGAGTCACGATATAATCCGATTGCGGTAAACAGAAAAAATGGCGAAATAGCTCTTTCAACGGCGACAGGAGCTTATCAAATCCTTAATGGCGTTTGGAAGTCGACATGTAATAAGTGGTTTAGAAATACTAAAAAAGCTCGTTATTATAAAAAATATTATAATCGTAAAGTTCCACCCCGGTATCGTATTGATTTTGATGCTTTTGGCGATATTGATTTTGATCAACCGTTGCCCGGCTTGGCGACACCCTATGAACACGCAATTTTTCATAATGTGTATGCCTTTAAAGGGTCGCGTTTGTATAAAGGAGTGATGGCTTTTGACGAGGTTTTTGATAGACTTGATGCAGGCGGTCTTTCCCCGGAAATGAGATATTCATATCAAGCATATTTGTACGCAAACTGGCGTAACGGGCATTCAGGGGCAAAATTTTTATTACAGTTGATTAGAAAAGGAATTCCGTTTCCGCAAAACAAAGAACAGGCACAAGAATATTTTGACAATCATATGCCTAATTGTTGGCAAAAAAGACGTGGATTTAGAGATTTCTACACCTTGGTTCGTGCATGCGGAGCATTTGTAGGCAGATTTAACAAAAATATGCGTGAACAAGAATCTTCGTAATTGTGATTGCACGTATTATCGAACAATCATCTGATCTCTTCGTACGCCTACACCAATAAATTGGATAGGGCACTCAATAAGCTCTTCAAGTTTTTCGATGTATTTACGTGCGTTTTCCGGTAGTTCTTCGTATGTCTTTGCTTTTGACGTATCTTCCATCCATCCGTCCATTTCAATATATTCAAGTTCAAGATCATCATAGGCATCCGTTGATGCGGGCATAGAATCAAGCTTGTTTCCTTTGTAGGTGTAGCCTGTACAGATTTTTATTGTTTTTAATTCATCAAGTACGTCAATTTTTGTAAGATTTATACCGGTTAGACCGTTAATGCGAACCGCATAGCGACCAACTGCTGCATCAAACCATCCGCATCGTCGCGGCCTGCCGGTCGTTGCTCCGTATTCGCCACCTTTTTCTCGTATTATATTTCCTAAATCATCGTGTATTTCGGTTGGGAAAGGGCCTGCTCCCACGCGGGTTGTGTATGCTTTCATAATACCAACGATACTTTGTATTTTGTTTATTCCTATCCCGGTTCCGGTATGCAACCCTCCGGATGTCGGGTTTGATGATGTTACAAAGGGATATGTTCCGTGATCTATATCCAAATGAGTACCGTTTGCGCCTTCTACAAGAATGGTTTTTCCTTCTTTGGACGCGTTATAAAGGTATGCGCCGGTATCTGCAATAAAAGGGCGAATAAGTCCCAACATGCGTCTTATTTCTTCAAGTTCTTTTTCAAGATCGTGTTTTAGGCCTTTATATCTTCTTTGCAGAGTGAGGAATGTATTTCTTGCATGATCGGCAAACTTATCAAATTCAAGCAGTTCACCGACACGGATGCCTCGTCGGGCTATTTTATCTTGATATGCGGGGCCCATACCTCGAAGTGTTGTGCCCACTTTTTTGTCTCCTTTTTGTTCTTCTTCAATGGCATCAATTTTCTTGTGATATTCAAAAACAATATGTGCTCTATCAGAAATAAGAATGCGACCGTTTAAATCGATATTGTATTTTTTTAATGTATCCAATTCTTCCATAAGAGACGGTAGGTTGATGACCATGCCGTTACCTAAAACGGCAACTTTGTCCTCGTGAATAATTCCCGAAGGTACTAAATGAAAAACGAATTTAGTTGTTTCTTCCGGATTTTTCTTATTGGGAACATAAATAGTGTGCCCTGCATTAGCGCCACCTGCTGCTCGTGCGATAACGTCATATTGTGCAGACAAAATATCCACTAATTTACCTTTTCCTTCATCACCCCATTGTGTTCCGATAACAGCTGACACAGGGCTTAATTTTTGGATATAATCATTCATAAACGAGCGATCAAAAAGTAGAAAACTGTCGCCACTATAGTACAAAAAAGAGTGGACTTCAAATGTTGCAGATAATTGATTTTTACAGTAGAGTGAGGATAACTTATTTCTAACATGTTTGCTTATGGTCACAAATGAGATGCTCCAACAACAATTGTCGCATTGCCTTGACGGTACCGATTTTAATGACTTGGGAAAGGTTTACAAAGGCAAGGTGCGTGATAATTATACTCAGGGTGATAAACGAATTATTGTTATTTCCGATAGGTTATCGGCATTTGATCGTATTATTACCAAAGTTCCGTTTAAGGGGCAGGTTCTTAATCAAATGGCAACCTTTTGGTTTGAGAAAACCAAAGATATAGTGGGAAATCATATGATAGAATCTCCCGATCCGAACGCCATTGTGGTGAAAGAGTGCGATGCGTTACCGGTAGAAATGGTTGTGCGTGGTTATATAACCGGTGTTACGTCAACATCGGCATGGTACAACTATAATGAAAAAGGTGTTCGAAACTTTTGCGGAAATGAGTTACCAGAAGGGCTTAAAAAAGATCAAAAATTTGATGAACCAATTTTGACACCTTCAACCAAAGCGGAAAAAGGTGATCATGATGTTTCGGCATCCAAAGAAGAAATATTGGCGGAAGGGAAAATCAGTGAAAAAGATTTTGATTATATGGCGGACGTAGCAATGAAACTTTACAAAAGGGGAGTGGAAATTGCAGCAAAACAAGGAATTATTCTTGTTGATACAAAATATGAATTCGGGAAAACTCCAGAAGGAGATATTATTCTTATTGATGAAATTCATACACCGGATTCATCTCGTTTCTGGTTTGCCGATGAATATGAAAAACGATTTGAAGCAGGCGATACCCAGAAAAAAATTGATAAAGAATATGTAAGAGAATGGCTTGCGGATAAAGGATTCATCGGTGAAGGAGCTATTCCTGCTGTTCCGGATGAGGTTCGCGTTGAAGCTGCCCGTCGTTATATTGAGGCATATGAACTTATTACCGGACAAGAATTTAAAGCGGAAGTGGGGGATCCACTTACAAGAATAGAAAAAAATCTTTCACCGTATCGTCAATAATTATTACTGCATTTTACTATTATTAACCTTATACAAAATATGATTGTACCAATTCTCATGGGATCCGAGTCCGATAAAGAATTTGCGGGAAAACTTACCGCGATTCTTGATAAATGGGATGTTCCTTATAAATTACATGTTGCTTCTGCACACAAAGTGCCTGAAAAAGTTTTACATATTGTAAACGGATATAATGCTTCCGATGAACCAACATGCTATATAACCATTGCGGGAAGATCTAACGGGCTTTCCGGAGTTGTGGCTGCAAGCAGTGTTCATCCGGTTGTTGCGTGTCCTCCATTCAAGAGCAAAGAGGATATGATGTTGAACATGAATTCAACGCTAATGATGCCGTCTGACACACCGGTAATGATGGTTGTTGATCCTCAAAACGCCGCTATGGCAGTCTTAAGAGTTCTTGCAAACAGTGATAAGGCATTGCAAGAAAAAGTTGATGCACACATTAAAGAAGTAAAAGCCAAATTCAATTAATCTAACTAAAAACGTTAAATGACTACTACCGATCCTTTATTTGCTCTTTCTCCGCTTGATGGAAGATATACGGAGAAAGTTGATGAACTGAGAACCTATTTTTCCGAAGCCGGCTTAATGCGTTATCGCATTGTTGTGGAAGTGGAATGGTTTATTTATTTATGCAACACCTTAAAGCTCTCCGGGACGAAACCGCTTAACGATAAGCAGACTGATGATTTGAGGGATCTGTATACCAATTTCGATCTCATGGCGGCACAACGGATAAAAGATATAGAAAAAACGACCAATCATGATGTAAAAGCGATTGAATACTATATTAAAGAAACAATGAAAGGATCGGGTCTCGAAAAATACTTTGAATTTATTCATTTCGGATGCACATCGGAGGATATTAATAATACTTCGTATGCGTTAATGCTTCAGGGAGCACTGGAAAACGAAATAGTTCCCATGTTAACCGGTGTTATGGAAGCTTTGTATCAACATGCTGTTTCCTATAAAGATGTTTCGATGCTTTCAAGGACACATGGTCAACCTGCAAGTCCAACCACCATGGGAAAAGAATTCGTGAACACGGTTGATAGATTGCGACATCAAATGCTTGCTCTTATTTCGATTCCGATTAAAGCTAAGTTTAATGGGGCTGTGGGAAATTACAATGCGCACGTTGTTGCGTATCCAACGGTTGACTGGGCTACCGAAAATAGAAAGTTTATTGAAAATTTAGGACTTGAGTTTGTCGATTATTCAACGCAAATTGAGTGTCACGATTATATGGCTGAGATTTTTGACGCACTAAAGAGAATCAACAATATTATTTTAGATTTTGATAGAGATATTTGGACGTATATCAGTCTTGGATACTTTAAACAAAAAACAAAAAAAGGGGAGATCGGTTCTTCTGCCATGCCTCACAAGGTTAATCCGATTGATTTTGAAAACAGCGAAGGGAATATCGGTTTGGCAAATGCACTTTTTGAGCATTTTTCTGCAAAGCTTCCAATTGCTCGAATGCAACGAGATTTAACCGATTCAACGGTGCAGAGAAATATCGGGTCCGCTTTTGGGTACAGCATGCTTGCCTATAGAAGTACATTACGAGGTCTTTCAAAATTAAAGATTGATAAAAAAGCACTTAAAAATGATCTTGGAAAAGAATGGGCTGTACTTGCAGAACCGATTCAAACGGTAATGAGACGATATAAGATGGAAAATCCATATGAAAAATTGAAAGAATTAACGCGAGGGAAAGATATAACAAAACGAGAGATCACCTCTTTTCTTGGTAAGTCGGGATTGCCTAAAAAAGAAGTTGAACGATTAAAAAAATTGACACCGGATAGATATACGGGTATAGCATCTAAATTAGTTGATGAATTTAGTATTGAATAATCGTTATGGCCAGATTGGTACGGCCTTCCGCCCGGTACAAAAAAAGCTTTTTGGAAGCTGTGAAAGAACCGGGAGCGCAACAGTTGTTTACTCGTTTTCGTGAGCGCCCCGAAGGGGAGTCGTTTACTCGCTATGTGTGTCGTATCAGGAGATATTCAAAAGGCGTTGAATTAAAACAAGGCCTGGTCCCGGAAACAACGTATTGGCTGGTGGAAGATAACGAATATATTGGAAGATTATCTGTTCGGCATAAGCTTAATCGTTCATTGCATAAAAAAGGCGGCCACATAGGTTATGACATTCGTCCGTCAAAACGTCGCAATGGGTATGGCACGTTAATTTTAAAGCTTGGATTAAAGAAAGCGAAAATGCTTGGTTTTTCGCGTGTACTTATTACGTGCCTTTCCGACAATGTTGCTTCACAAAAAATTATCAAAGCAAACGGAGGTGTTTTTAAAAGCGAAGTTTGTACCGAAGAAGGGCAGCCTACAACGTATCGTTATTGGGTTGACATTAAGTAGGTATTTGTTACATTGTTTGTTGTACAATGTACGGTAAATGCGCACAGAACGAAGGAGAGTAATCACTCTTCAAGAACCATTTGGTCGCGCAGAAGGAAGAAATCACCGCATTTTAGCGGAGTAAAGTAGACCCTTCCGATGAGAAAACATCGTAAAAATAATCTTAATGAAGTGCCTTATTTTGGAATCAAGGTGGTACCGCGGACTAGTATGGTCGTCCGTCCTTGAATGCCCGAAGAAGGCGTTTTTTATTACTTTATATACACCGTTATGAACAATAAGGAGCAGGGGTTTAATGAGGTAAATGCACGGCAATCGTTTCCCGATATGGAACGGGCTATTTTAAATTATTGGGAAGATAACAATATTTTTGAACAATCTGTTGCACGTCGAAAAAAAGCAAAAAAATATGTTTTTTTTGATGGGCCTCCATTTGCAAACGGGTTGCCACATTATGGGCATATTCTTGCTAACGCACTTAAAGATGCTGTTACTCGTTATTGGACAATGAAGGGATATTATGTTCCACGTACTAACGGGTGGGATTGCCATGGGCTCCCGGTGGAATATGAAATTGAAAAAGAACTGGATATTTCGGGAAAGAAAGAAATTGAAAAATATGGTGTGGAGAATTTTAATAACAAGTGTAGAATGAGTGTTTTTCGCTACACTAATGAATGGGAAAAACTGCTTAAACGCATTGGTCGTTGGCTTGATTTTGATAAAACATATGCCACGCTTGAAAACGATTATATGGAATCGATTTGGTGGGTTTTTAAACAGATTTGGGATAAGGGCATGGTCTATCAGGGGCATAAAAGCATGCATATTTGTCCCCGTTGTGAAACGCCATTATCGAATTTTGAGGTGAGCCAGGGATATAAGGATGTAACGGATCTTTCGATTACCGCAAAGTTCAAATTAAAAGATGAAGATACTTATTTGCTTGCATGGACAACTACTCCGTGGACGCTTCCCGGTAACGTGGCATTGGCACTGGGGGAAGATGTTGAATATGTGAAAGTTGAAGCTGACAATACTGCCTATATTCTTGCTAAAGAATTAGTTGAAAAAGTAATGGGGGATCGCGAATATACTATTGTCAAAACATTAAAACCGAAAGATCTCGAAGGGAAAGAATACGAACCTTTATTTCCATACTATAAAGGAAAATTAGAAAAGAAAGCCTGGGTTATTGTGCTTGCCGATTTTGTTTCAACCGAAGACGGAACCGGCGTGGTACATATTGCACCCGCTTTTGGTGAAGACGATTTACGTGTCGGGCAAGATTGTAATTTGGAAGTATTGCAACATGTGGATGGCGATGGAACATTTAAAGAAGAAGTTGCCGATTTTGCGGGCAAGTTTGTAAAAGGACAGGATCAGAATATTACCGATTGGCTTGATGAGCGAGATCTGCTTTTCTCAAAAGAAAATTATCGGCACTCGTATCCGCATTGTTGGCGCTGTGATACGCCTCTTCTTAATTATACGACTAAGTCGTGGTTTATTCGTGTTACCGATATCAAAGAAAAATTATTAAAAAATAATGAAAAAATTCATTGGCAACCGGAACATATAAAAGAAGGTCGTTTTGGAAAATGGCTTGAAGGTGCTCGTGATTGGGCTATTTCCCGGAATCGTTTTTGGGGTGCGCCTATCCCGGTATGGCGTTGTAATGAATGTGATCATTATGAATGTGTCGGTTCTATTGAGGAATTAAAAAAGAAATCGGGAGGGAAAGCTCCTGAATCAAACGGAGATGTAAATCTTCATAAGCCGTATATCGATGAAATTACTTTCAATTGTGATAAGTGTAATGGAACGATGGAACGTATTCCCGAGGTGCTTGATTGTTGGTTTGAAAGTGGTTCGATGCCTTACGCACAACTGCATTATCCTTTTGAAAATAAAGAATATTTTGAGAATAATTTCCCGGCACAGTTTATTGCCGAAGGGCTTGATCAAACTAGAGGATGGTTTTATACACTTCATGTATTGTCAACCATTTTATTTGATAAACCCGCTTTTGAAAACGTTATCGTGAATGGTATTTTACTTGCTGCCGATGGAGAAAAACTTTCAAAACGAAAGAAAAACTATCCCGATCCAAATGAACTCTTTGATTCCAGGGGAGTGGATGCGGTTCGTTTCTTTTTATATTCTTCAACAGCACCATTGGCGGAAGACGTTCGTTTTTCCGAGCAACATGTTGATGAACTGATTAAGAAATTTATTTTAACGTTGTGGAATACGTATAGTTTCTTTGTGACATATGCGAATATCGATGGATGGTCACCGAAAGATATTAAAGAAAAAGAATGTAATTCAAGCAATAAGCTGGATCGATGGATTTTATCGGAACTTAATACTTTAATTGAAGAAACAACGATTTATCTTGATGATTATAATTTAACAAAAGGAACGCGTCCGATGATGGATTTTATCGACAACTTGTCAAATTGGTATATACGGCGTAGCAGAAGACGATTTTGGAAGTCGGAGAATGACGAAGATAAATATGAAGCATATAAAACTTTATATGTAGTGTTAAAAGAATTCTCAAAACTTATTGCACCGTTTATGCCGTTTATATCTGAAGAAATATATAGAAATCTTACAAAAAATGATGTTTGTGAAGAAGATTCGGTTCATCTTTGCAATTGGCCTACTCCAAAGAAAAAATGTATTCGCCCCGAGTTAAATGAAGAAATGTCAATGATACGAAAAGTGGTTACTTTAGGGCATGCGGTTCGTGCACAGGGTGGCATTAAGGTTCGTCAACCATTGGCGAAAGTAAAAATTGGTTTACCGGATAGCGTTGATCCGGCAGTAATAAAACAGCAAGAAGATGTGATTACTGAAGAACTAAATGTGAAGGAGTTGGAAGTATTGACGACGGTTGGCGACGTTGTAACACAAACGATTAAGCCTGATGCCAGCAAAATCGGCCCAAAATATGGGAAAAAAGTGCAACGTATAATCTGTGATATTAAAGAGGGCAATTACACATTGTTTGATGATGGGAGAGTACAAGTGGGCGATGTAGTTCTTGATGCCGATGAAGTTGAAGTCGGGTTTAAAGGCAAAGAAGGTTTTGATGTTCAAGGAGAAGATGGTTTTGTTGTTGTTATTGATACGACGGTTACCGAGGATTTGCGTCACGAAGGGTATGCCAGGGATATCATTCGTTATATCCAGGAAATGCGGAAAGATGCGGGGTATGAAGTGTATGAAAGAATTTATCTTCAAATCAAAGCTGAAAGTGATATTGATGACGCTGTTACTAAATATGCGGATTATATTAAAAAAGAAACTCTGTCTGTGGAATTACAACAAAGCGGTGAATTCATGTATGAAAAAGAAAAGAAAATCGATATCGACGGATTCCCTGTGGTTATTGCGATCAAACAGGAAGACTAGTTGCTTTTTGCCCATGTGTTACGTATACTTTTTTCGTCCTTAAAATAAAATCATATGATAAAAAAGATCCTTTTGGGGATAGTTGTAAACGGTCTTTCTCTCTACATTTTAGTGGAATTTTTGGAGGAAGTTGTCGGAACCGGAGGTATTAAACTGTTTATTATTGGTGGTATTATTATCGGATTACTTAATGTTTTTGTTAAGCCGATTATGAAGATTCTTTCGTTACCATTTGTGGTTATAACCGCTGGACTTTTTCTTATCGTTATCAATGCTTTTATTTTATTTCTTACCCAGTGGATTATTAATACAATGGAATTTCGTGATGTTACTCTTGTATTTGTCGGTCTGGGAAGTTATCTTGTTGCTGCAATTGTTTTGGGGATCATCAATTGGGCGCAAAACATTTTATTAAAATAATTAACGCTGCATCTTATGAAAGAAGCTATTCAAATTTTTCAAGTCATTGTTTCAATTCTTCTTATTTTATCAATACTTTCGCAACAACGAAGTGCAGGTCTTTCTGCAACTTTTGGTGGTGGCGGAGGTTTTCAAGTCAGTAAACGAGGTGCGGAAAAAATATTGTTTAGAATGACTATTGTTTTTGCATTACTCTTTGTTGGAAGCTCAATCTTGTATCTGTTTGCATAAATCATGAAGAAGGAATCAACATTTGTACGTACCGTAAAATCATATTCGGTGCTTGAAAAGGTGCTGAGCGTGATACTCCTTATTGCCTTCTTATATGTGGGAGGTAACTATTTTTTATATGGAAAGCTTATAAAAGATGACACCAAGAAAGAGGGTATTTATACAGAAGGGTTCCAGAGGGGGATTTTTAGAATAAATCCCGTGTACGCAGATTTAAATGAGTCCGATCGTGATGTGAGTCGATTGGTGTTTCGAGGTTTAACAAAATATGATTCTTCAACACGAAAAATTGTTGGGGATATTGCAGATGTAACAATAGGCGAAAATAAGTTGACTTATACATTTACTATACATGATGGCGTAACTTGGCACGATGGAGAGACCGTTGATGCAAATGATGCACTTTTTACCTATAAAACGGTTATTCAGGATCCGGCTTTTCAAAACCCCGTACTAAAGGCCAATTTCGAAGGTGTAAATATTGAAAAGATTGATGATAAAAACATTAAATTTACTTTAGCCGCACCGAATTCCTTTTTTATTACAAATACAACGGTTGGATTGCTTCCAGAACATATTTTGAGTGAAGTTCCCGTTACGGAATTACTAACGCATGATTTTAATCGTCATCCGACGGGGAACGGACAATATGCTATTGAAGTTCCACTTTCAACAACAATGACAGGTGTTACTCAAGTTTTATTACGGAGATATGATGATTTTTATGGCGATATTCCGGAAATTCCTAAAATTCGTTTTTTCGGTTATCCGACTCGAAGTGAATTAATAGCAAATATCAGCAGTTTGAATGCAATCCCAAAGGTGACTGAGGAAGCTGTTACTGCAGTTTCGGAAGATCCTCGTTTTTCAATGTATGGATATTCGTTACCTCAGTATACGGCTGTTTTTATGAATATGGATAACTCTCATTTGAAGAGTCTTAAAATTCGTCAAGCTCTACAAAAAGCAATCCATAAAGATACATTTTTGGATAAATTGCCCGATACAATAAGAGTGGAAACGCCGGTTTTAAGTCTTGAGCAAGAAGAATGGAAATATACTGCAAGTATGGATGAATCAAAAGAGTTACTTGACGATGCGGGCTATGCGTTTGTAGAAGAAGAAATTGCTGAAACTGTTGACGATGTTGCCGATGAAGAAGAGGAGGTTTCTGAAGAAGAGTCAACCGATGAAGATGAAGAAGAGGATGTTTCTGAAGATGAAATTCAGTTGCCGGTAGTGGAAGAGACAGGAGAAACCCGTATGGTTCGGAAAAATCCAGGTGGGGATATATTGGAGTTTAGATTAGTGGCGCGATTGTATCCGGAAGGAAGCTATAAATATAATGAAATAAACACTGTCATCAATTACCTCGAAAAGCAGTGGCATACGGCAGGTATCATTGTGAATATCGAGCTTTATGACGCTACAACATTACAAGAAGTTATTAGAACACGCGATTACGATTTGTTGTTATTTGGTCAAAGTCTCGGATATAATCAGGACTTGTACGGTTATTGGCATTCTACCCAAATCGGGGAGAACGGCCTTAATCTTTCCAATTATAAAAGTTTTGCTGCCGATACGCTTATTGAGCAAATAAGAACAAGCTTTGATGATGAAGAAAAAAAATCGTTTGCTCGTACGCTTGCAGAGACTATTCAATCTGACATACCGGCAATTTTTCTTTATAGGCCGGTATACTATTATGCTAGTGACGGAAAGGTAAGAGGGTTGAATTTACAAAATATGGCATTCCCGGCAGACCGGTTTTGTGGCATTGCCGGTTGGTTTTTAAATTAGCTTTACTTTGAGGGGTTTTTCATCTATCTTGTTACAGCTTTTTTACCATTAAATTATATTACAATGCAGATTATACTTACTAGAAATGTTGATAAACTCGGGAAGCGCGGGGATGTACGCGATGTGAAATTCGGGTACTACAATAATTATCTCGCGCCCAACGGTCTTGCCTTTGTAGCAACACCGGCTAGATTGAAATGGGCTGAGGGGCTTCAGGTCGAAGCGGTAAAAGAAAAAGAAGAAGTGGCTAAAAAGGCTGAAGAATATAAGAAGACGTTAGAAGGTATAACGGTAACTTTTGAAGAGAAAACTACGGATAAAGATACGCTTTATGGATCTATTGGCGAAAAAGAACTTGTTGCAGCTCTTGAAAAACAAGCAAAAATAAGTCTTGATAAAAAACAAATTGTATTGAAAGATCCAATTAAAACAGTAGGTTCTCATACGGTTCCGGTTAATCTTACTGATAATGTGACTGTAGACCTTTCTGTTGAAGTAAAAGGAAGCGAGCAGTAGTAAACTTTTTTCATGACAAAGCAAGGTAAAGTGCTCGGAATTGATTATGGCGATCGAAGGATCGGTATTGCTGTTAGTGATTATGCAAGACAGATTCCGTTTGTTAGAGAATATCTTGAAAATACAGGTAAAAAAAATGTTTTACATGCACTGAAAACCTTTTGTGAAAAAGAAGATATAACATTAATCGTTGTTGGGTTGCCCTTGAATATGGAGGGAAAGGATAGCAAGCAAACACAAAAAGTTCGTCGCTTTGTTTTTGCCTTGAGAAAGGTGGTTTCTATACCCATTGTGCTCCACGACGAGAGGTTGACAACTAGGCGAAGTAATGTTATATTAACAGCTATTGGAAAGAAAGAAGAGGAAAAAAAAGAGAAAAGAGATTCAATTGCAGCTTCACTTATCTTACAAAATTATTTAGAATCAATAAGAGGGAAAGTATCAGGGGAAAAAGGGGATAACCATAGTAATGAATAATATATGGATATCTCACTGTTAAGTATCATTTTGGCGGCTTTTATCGGCCTTTATATAGGGCGTATTGGCCTGGAATTGCTTAGGCGCGAATTGACTAAAAAACGTCAGTTTGCCAAAAAGTATTCTGTTTTACAGGTGCGTGTAGCACGTGAAAATGAAACAGGTCCGCTTGTTGCCGAACAAATTTTTTCATCTATTCATGGTATTTATCATAAACTTGGATTTTGGCGACGATTATTAGGATGGTCGCAAGACAGGATCAGCCTTGAAATCGCAAATATAGGTAGCCATATAAAGTTTTTTATTGCATTTCCCGCAAAATATAAAAATTTTATTGAAGGCCAAATATATGCGCAGTATCCCGATGTGGAAATTGATGAAGTTGATGATTATGCGAAAATCGAGGAAATGGAGGTAGCGTTGAATACGACGGGAAAGGAAAGTGATTCAAGTAATATCGTTCCCGTTAAAGATTTACCTGCAATTCAAAAAGAAAAACATTTTAATAAGCTGGACGTCACCAAAAATATTGTTGGTGCGGAGCTTTCATTTAGTGATCCAACCATCTATCCCATCAAACGTTATGCTCAATTTGAAGATAAAATTGCGCGTACCGCCGTTGATCCTATTGCCGGTATTACCGCTACACTTGCAAAATTAAATCATCATGACGAGCAGGCGTGGGTACAAATTGTTGTTCGTCCCATGAGTGATAAGTGGCGTGTTTTATTTACAAAATGTGTAAAAATTATAAGCAAAGGTATATGGGCGAATATTGAAACTTTGCAAAATGCCTATGTCCGTGCATTTTGTACGCGAAGCACTTTAAAACGAATTATTTTCTTTCCTCTTTATTTTATTTTTTGGATCCATGGGCTTAAAGCGGGTACAAAAGCATCGTTTGGTGAAAGCGGCAACAATATAGATGATACAACGTCGCGCAGTCACGAACGTGAAACCGGAACTGCGGCAGCTATGGATAAAGTTGTTAAACTCCTTTATGAAGCGAATATACGCATAATGTATTTACAAAAAGATCATAATAAAGAAACATCCCGAGTTAAATTAAAAGAAATCGCCAGCTCATTCAAACAGTTTAACGTTCCTCAAATAAACGGATTTCAGGTGCGTTCATATATCAAAGGCAAAGAAGCTTTAAAGCGATATAAATATCGTTATATTGATGATCCTTTTGTTATGAATGTTGAAGAACTTGCGACTGTTTATCATTTGCCTAATAAATTTGTGGCAACACCTAACATTTATTGGGTTAAATCCAGAAAGCTTGAACCGCCAACCGATTTACCTCTCCCTCGAGGTGATAACGCTGAGGATCTTACAATATTGGGGAAAACAAATTTCAGAGGTACCAGAAAAACATTTGGCATTAAATCCATCGATCGTCGAAGGCACGTGTATATAATAGGTAAAACCGGTATGGGTAAAACGACATTACTCGAAAATATGATTTATTCCGATATTATGTCGGGAAAGGGTGTTGGCGTGATTGATCCTCATGGTGATTTAGCTGAAAATGTTCTTAGTTTTATTCCTTCAAATCGTACTAATGATGTTATTTTATTCGATCCGTCCGATCGTGATTTCCCTGTAGCATTCAATATGTTGGAGAGCAAAGACCCTGCCTTAAATACGATTATAGCGTCCGGTCTGGTTGGTATTTTCAAAAAGATTTACGCTCATAGTTGGGGTCCGCGACTGGAACATATTTTACGTAATACCATTCTATCATTACTTTCATATCCGAATACTACAATGCTTGGTATCACGCGTATTTTGCAAGATAGGGATTTTAGAAGGCGTGTGGTTCGAAAAATCGATGATCCTATCGTAAAAGGATTCTGGGAGAAAGAATTTGAAGTGATGCAAGACAGAATGAAGACGGAAGCTATATCTCCGATCCTGAATAAAGTGGGACAATTTCTGGCAAGTCCTATCATAAGAAATATTGTCGGTCAGCCCAAAAGTACGGTTGATCTTCGATTTGCGATGGATCGCGGAAAAATTATTATTGTTAATCTTTCAAAAGGAAAGCTGGGCGAAGATAATTCAATGCTGCTTGGTTCAATGCTCATTACCAAATTTCAAATTGATGCCATGAGTCGCGCGGATATACCCGAGAAAGACCGAAAAGATTTTTATTTATATGTGGATGAGTTTCAGAATTTTGCAACGGAGTCGTTTGCAACTATTCTATCCGAAGCTCGAAAATATAAGCTTAATTTAACGATGGCTAACCAATATATTGCGCAAATGCCGGAAGAAGTAAGAGATGCGGTATTTGGAAATGTAGGATCCACGCTCGCTTTCCAAGTTGGTTTTGATGACGCGGAATATTTAAGTTCTCAGTTTGGAGAAGAGGCTTTGCCGGCCGATTTAGTAAGTCTTTCAAAATATACGGCATACACCAAATTGCTTATTGACGGTATGCCATCAAAGACATTTTCATTGGATACATTACCTCCACCGATTATAGATGACGAAGAAGATAGAAAAGAAACGATTCTTAAAGTTGTTCGTGAAAGATATACGCAGAGTAGAGAAATGGTTGAAGACAAGATACGCAGATGGAGCAGTAATGATAAAAAGAAGCTCAAAGAAGGCAATGGTACCTTGAAAGAAGGCAATAAAAAGCGGAACAACAATAAAGGTAAATAATTTAGAGCTGCTTACTATTTTTCTTTCTGCAATACGGTAAGCCCCGGGAGCTCTTTTCCTTCTAAAAATTCAAGCATTGCACCGCCGCCGGTTGAAACATGCGTAAATGATTCGTGATCAATATTGAATTTTTTTAGTGCATCCAACGTATCGCCACCACCAAGATATGTTTTTCCATTAACGGCAGCGAGTGCTTGGGCAATACGCCTTGTTCCATTCTCAAACGGTTTCTTTTCGTACAAACCAACCGGTCCGTTCCAAATGATGGTTTTTGCCTCTTTAAGAATGCGAATATATTTTTTTGTTGATCGTTCCCCAATGTCAAGCATTTTCATTGTGCCTTCAACACCGGTAATTTCCATGTCAGCGGTAATAACATCATCAGCTATCTCGTCAGCTACAATCATGCCTCCCGGCGTAACAATTTCGCATCCTTCATTTTCAGCTTCCATAATTAATTCTTGTGCCAATTCCATTTTATCTTTTTCGCAGAGTGATTCTCCAACATCATATCCTCGCGCATAGACAAATGTATTAGCCAGACCGCCACCAAGCAAAATAGTATCCGCTTTTTTAATATATTCTTTAATCACCCCGATTTTTGTATCGATTTTTGCACCACCGAGTAATAATACAAACGGC
>CAZPFH010000001.1:64783-72031 GCA_964585825.1 uncultured Candidatus Peribacteria bacterium | reverse complement strand
GAACAAAAGAAGAAAAAAAAAGAAAAAAAGTCATCTTCCAAAGAGTATATGTTTTTTGTACAAAAAGAATCTCAGCCTGATTTTTCTCCCGGGAAAGATTTTATGCGTATGCTTATAGCAGGTCTTTTTATTGTATTTGTTTTTAATATTGCTCAAATAGGAAATCAGCTTTTTTCTATTGCATCCGAAGTGGAAGTAAATGCTTTTCAGGGATTTGATCATTTTGTAGAAGGGGGGAAAGATGCGCTTGAGGCGAATTTCGGTGGTGCGGTTCAGTACTTTGATTCTGCCGGATATGCATTTGAAGAGGCGCAAAAAAAGGTATGGTTCATTGGGGATAAAAGTATGCTTAGAAAGGATGGAAGTATTGCAAAAAGTGCTTATACAATGCTTGAAGCCGGAGAGCATATCTCATCCGCCGCATCGTTCTTTTCTCAGGGGGCAAGTGCTATGCAGGAAATCCCTGTTTTGTTCACAGAGCGCATGATGCAGCGCGAAGAAACTTTGCCTGTAAGTAATGTTTCATTAACCGATAAATTAAAATCGTCATTAAAACTTTTCAATCAAGCGCTTGATGAAGTTAAGATTGCACAAACAAAAATAAAGCATTCGAGTTCGGATTTTCTCCCTGAAAATATTCAGTCCAATGTTAATATGTTAACGGGTCAGTTAAACGGTCTTGTAAAAACGCTGGAAGAAATGCAAACAAGGGTTCCGGCGGTTCTGTCATTACTTGGAGATCGATATCCTCATCGTTATTTGATTTTGCTTCAAAATAACGCTGAATCACGTCCTACCGGTGGGTTTATTGGCAGTTTTTTGCTTGTTGATATAAATGATGGCGAGATTACCAAAATGCAATTTCATGATGTTTATGAATATGATGGACAATTACAAGAAAAAATAGAAGCTCCTTATGAACTGGCGACATTTACGGATAATTGGCGCATGAGGGATGCAAATTATTCTCCCGATTTTGCCGTTTCCGCAAAAAAAGTTGCATGGTTTTTAGAAAAACAAGGTGGTCCCGGTGTGGATACGGTGATTGCGGTTAATCAAACAATATTACGTGATTTGTTAACCGTAACGGGGCCGTTGTCGGTGGAAGGACTTGCAGGTGAGTTGAACGATAAAAATTACCAAACCGTTATTAGTTATATAGTCGAATCAAAACATGAAGGTGAACATAATCCAAAAGCTGTAATTAACCGGATTATCCCATCTTTACAGGAAGCATTAAGCAGGGATTCTTCGGTGAAAAGTCTATTAAAGTTGATTCAAAAGCAGATACAAAATAAAGATATTCTCGCTTGGTCAAAAGATGAAAAAGTGCAAAGTTTTTTTGATGACGTCGGTATAAGCGGCCGAGTTCCAAAAACATCTTCTGATGAAGATTATTTTAGTTTAATAGCAACAAATATAGGTGGTAATAAAAGTGATCGATATGTCGATGCTCACATTGCTCATGAGACGATTATTGACGACAAAGGAGAAGTTCGTGATGTGGTTACCTATAAACGAAAACATACGTGGAATCCAAATATTGTTTTGGTGTGGCAATCACAACTTGAATCTTTCGGCTTCACAGAAATACCGGACTGGCTAAGAGATATTTTAGGAGCAGGAGTGAATAAGTCGATTATTAAAATATATGTGCCTAAAGATACAAAGCTTGATGAAATAATCGGTGTGCCTCATGAATCGGTAACGATAGGGTATGATGAGGAGCTAGATAAGACATATATGTACTTTGTGCTTGATGTTGCTCCGCAAGAAGAAAAGGTGGTTACTATGAACTATAAATTGCCGTATGCGCTTGATTTGAGCATTGCTGATGAATATAGAATCACAGTTCAAAAACAACCCGGTATATACAATAACGTTTCTTTTGTAAAAAGGATGCTTGCAGATCCTCGTATAACAAATTATAGAAATTATCCTGAAGAAGTCATTTATACACAGGGCAAAGCACTTGAGTATGAAACATCGTTAATGACCGATCTTCATTTTGCTTCCTTGTGGGGGATGGAGTAGATTACTTTCGCTTGAAGCGTTTTTCCAATTCATCGAATGTAACATGAATCATAGATGGCCTTCCATGAGGGCAGGTATATGGCCGTTTTAATGCATCCAATTGTCGTATTAGTTCGACCATTTCATCATGACTGAGTGTTTTCCCGAATTTTATAGCACTGCGACATGCCATGTACTCAATAACGGCTGTTTGGGGATCGGTAACGGCATGTGTCGGTCTGTTGTCAGCCAAGTCGCTAATCACATTAAGCAAAATGCTTTCTACATTTTCTTGGTCAATAATGGAAGGAACACTTCGTATGATGTGCGTATTTTTGCCAAATTCTTCAATATCAAAGCCAAGTGTCGATAACGTGGTTGCGTGTTTTTTCAGAAGTTCATTTTCATGTGGTGAAAGTTCAATAGTTACCGGTAATAGCAATTGTTGTTTTTGTTTTTGTGTCTGTTCGAATTGGTCCATTAACTCTTCAAATCGAATCCTCTCGTGAGCTGCATGTTGATCAATCAACACTAAACCATGTTCATTTTCAGCCAAAATATACGATTGAGCAATTTGCGCGAGTGGCATCATGCTTGGTGCGCTTTTTTCCTCTTGCTTATACGAGTATTTATTCAGTTTTGCATGTCTATCGTGATTATAAGTTAAAGGTGCCTTATACTGTGCTTGTCGATACAAATCTACTGCATCAGATTCTTGTTTTTTATTCAATTGCGATGAGAGTTCAAGAGAAGGCATTAAATTATTTTGATCAAGAACTTTTTTTGTTGCTTTACGAAGAACCGCGAAAATATGACTTTGGTTTCTAAAGCGTATCTCAAGCTTTCTCGGATGAACATTTACATCTATAAGTTCCGGATCAACAGCAATGTTAATAATGAAAAACGGTTTTTTACCATCCATTAGTAGTGAGCGATAACTCTCAGAGAGGGAGTAATTAAAGAGACTATGTTTAACCGGTCTTCCATTAACATATAAATACTGATGCTTGGTTCCTTTACGTGCCAGATCAGGCTTTCCAATAACGCCGCTTACAACCAGCCCCTCACTTTCATAGTGAAGATCCATGATATTGTCAGATGCGTGTTTACCCAAAACTTGTCTTGTTCGGTCTTTAATGGTGCTTGTCGGGGGATAATCTGCTACTAAAGAATTATCATGGACAAGCTTGAAATGTGTAGACATGTTAATTAATGCAATACGCTGAAAAAGCTTTAAAATAGACTGATACTCGGTAGACATTGACTTTAGATATTTTTTCCGCGCAGGCGTATTAAAGAAAAGATTCTTCATAGTAATTTGTGTCCCTTCAGCGCAAGCACATTCTTCTTTGTTTTCAATAGTCCCGGCTATACTTTGTATTTTTATGCCGGTTAAATCCTCTTTTCTTTTTGTTTTCAAAGTAAGATGTGAAACAGAGGCGATGCTAGCAATTGCTTCTCCTCTAAACCCCATGGTTGTTATGGTGGATAAATCTTCTTGCGATTCTATTTTGCTGGTAGCATGTCGTTCAAGAGCTAAAAGCGCATCTTCCGAGTCCATTCCGTGCCCATTATCGGTAACGGTTATTCGTTCATCTCCCGCACCATCTATTTCCAAAGTAATATGCGTCGAATCGGCATCCAGCGAATTTTCCAGCAGCTCTTTTACGACAGAAGAAGGTCTTTCAATGACTTCACCTGCCGCAATTTGATTAACCAAGTGTTCGGGTAGTAATTTAATTATAGACATGCATTAGTTGCTGTTACGTTTTAATTCATCTAATTTTTGCAGCGCTTCAAGAGGAGTAAGACTATTGATATCTATATTTTTAATTTCCTCTTTTATTTTTTTCAGACCCTTGGTTTTACGCTCAAATTCTTCAATTAGCGCTGCATTACCAAATAAATCCATTTGATCTTTTGATTTCTTATTTTTTGGATCGTTTAATGTTTTTTGAATACCTTGTTCTATAACATCTTCTTCTAAATCTTTAAGCAAATGTGTCGATTGTGCGATAATTTCGGAAGGAAGCCCGGCTCGCTTTGCAACTTCGATTCCATAACTTTTATCAATTCCCCCGCTTTGTAGTTTGTATAAAAAAATAACACCATCCTTTTTTTCTTTTACCGCGATGCTGTAATTCTGTGCGTGCTCTAAATTGTCCACCACGGAAATCAATTCATGATAGTGAGTTGCAAATAATGTTTTAGCTTTTATATGATTGTGAATATATTCGGTTATTGACCACGCTATACTGACGCCGTCGTAAGTAGAAGTTCCTCGACCTATTTCGTCCAGGATAATAAGACTTTTTTCAGTTGCGTTATTTAATATGAATGCAGCTTCTTGCATTTCAACCATAAACGTACTTTGTCCTTTTACAAGATTATCGGAAGCTCCTACGCGTGTAAAAATTCTATCAACATTCTCTATTGAAGCTTCTTGAGCGGGAACAAAACTTCCAATATGAGCAAGCAAGACTATTAAAGCTGTTTGTCTTAATATTGTCGACTTCCCACCCATATTTGGCCCTGTAATAAGCAAAAGAAGATTGTCCGGACTGGTAAGGCGAATGTCATTTGGAATAAATGTAGATGAAAACGACATCTGTTCAACAACTGGGTGACGACCTTGTTTTATAAATATACCGTCATTGTTTGTTATTCGTGGACGACAATAATTATTGTGTTTCGCTATAAACGCAAATGACACGAGTACGTCAAGTGTAGCTATTGAAACAGCATTTTCTAATATCTCTTTGCTGTATGAAACAACCTTTTCTCTAATTTGTTGAAACAAATCATATTCGAGTTGTATTATTTTTTCTTCGGCTCCAAGAATTTTTTCTTCATATTCTTTTAATTCCGGAGTGACGTATCGTTCTGCATTTACCAAGGTTTGTTTGCGAATATATGTTTCGGGAACTAATGAAATATTTGCTTTACTAACTTCAATAAAGTAACCGAATACTTTGTTATATTTTACTTTTAATGAATGAATGGATGTTCGTTTACGTTCTTTTTCTTGTAAATTTTTGATAAATGTTTTTCCATCTCGGCTGATTTTTTTCAACTCGTCTAACTCTTTATTGTATCCTTCTTTGATAATGTTTCCATCTTTTAAGCTTAATGGCGCTTCGGGATTTATAGCCTTTTTAATAAGTGAAGTTAGTGATGAAAGATCATCAAGAGAGGTGTATATTTTTTGCAATAAAGATGATGAGCTTTTTTTAATATGATTTTGTAGCTGAGGTATATGGGATAGTGATTCTTTTAACGACAATATGTCGCGCCCGTTCCCACTCCCTATGCTTAGTTTTGCAATAATTCTTTCAAGATCCTGTATGTTTTCTAGCGTAGATTGCAATGAATCACGTAATGATTGATCGCTATATAATTCATTTACCGCTTCAAGTCTTCTCTCGATTGAACCTCTTTCTAAAAGCGGATGGGTTATCCAAAATTTCATCATTCTACCACCCATTGGTGTTTTCGTTTTGTCTATAACGGAAATGAGAGAGCCTTCTTTTTCTTGATCACGTAGCGTTTTAAGGAGCTCGAGGTTTCGTAATGTCGACTCATCAATTGGCATATATTGACCAGTCGAAAAATATTTAACTTTTTGAATATGAGTTAGTTCTCGTTTTTGAGTTTTTTTCAGGTACTCAATAATCGCACCTGTTGCTTTTATCGCGAGAGGTTTTTTATTAAGGCCAAAACCGGCAAGTGATGTTACGTTAAATTGGTTTTTTATGACTTGCTCTGAATCGCGATAATGTTCAAAAGGAAAAAAGCATATTGATTCAAAATATTCTTTTATGTCCACTCCCTTCGAAGATTCGTAAAATTCAGGAGAAAGAATGCATTCCGAAGGGTCGAGCTTGGATAGTTCCGTTATTAATTCAGTATAATTTTCCAACGAAGTTGCTCTACATTCACCTGTTGTTACATCTACATATGCTATTCCGTATCTTTCTTCTTGATGAGCGATGCTGACAAGATAATTATTGGTTTTATTGTCTAGCAGGGTGTCGTTGAATGTTGTTCCGGGAGTTACAATGCGTGTAACCTTGCGCTTTACTATGCCGGGCAGTTCCGGATCGCTTACTTGTTCGCAGATTGCAACTTTTTTGCCATTTTTTGTTAATTTTGCCAAATAACCATCTGCAGCATGATGAGGTATGCCACACATAGGAATTTTGTTTTCCCCTTTATTACGCGAGGTTAGATTTATATCGAGAATCGATGATGCTTCAACGGCATCGTCACCGAACATTTCATAAAAATCTCCCAGTCGAAAAAACAAAATACAGTCTTTGTGCTGACTTTTTATCTTCTTGTATTGTTTCATCATTGGCGTAGCCATACCAAAAAAAACCATTAATATCCTGGAAGGGACTCAACTATAACGAATTTCTTTAAATATGTCTATTATATATCCCGTCTACGTTTGTACTAAAGCATAACGAATGGTATCCGCACTGTATTTTAGAAGCTAAAAAATAATTTTTGCATATTTAATTGCATAGAAGTGTCATGGTGAATGGAGCCGACGATGGGACTTGAACCCACGACCTCTGCTTTACGAAAGCATTGCTCTACCAACTGAGCTACGTCGGCGCAATGTGCCCATGTAAATTACCACATTGCGATTTGTCCGTCCATCTTATAACAGGTTTTGCGTAGCGATTTTGCCCACGATTTGAACCGTTGCCAAAGAGATCTTTTTTTATAATTTGTTGGGAAAGGTTTTATGAACCATAGACGCGGTTTGCTGCCTATTCTGATATTCATGATGTATAGGGTTAGATAAAAATATATAGGGTTGATGAAAAAACCTAATAGAAAACACTTTTTCTATTGTTTATGAGTCGGGAAAATTATTGGTAGTACCGTAACAAGCCGGTTACCACACCCTGAATGGATAGTTCTTCTTCAGGGTAAATGTCGCTGTAGCTCTGATTTTCGGCTTTCAGGTAAGGACCGTTATCGCCTGCCATATAGCGTTTTACAGTGTTTGCTCCATCGACTAAGCCTACGACAATATCACCATTTTTTGGCTGTTGTTTTGCATTAACTATCACGATGTCATCTTCAAAAATTCCGGCGTCAATCATACTTTCTCCTACTACTTTGAGAAGAAAATATCCTTCTTGTTTTTGTGCGATATCCGGACCAACGTCGTACCATGAATCGATATACTCTTCGCTTAATACAGGGCCACCGGCGGGTATA
>CAZPFH010000001.1:46823-64773 GCA_964585825.1 uncultured Candidatus Peribacteria bacterium | reverse complement strand
CGATTCTAGTCGTTTTTTGACACTGTCGAGGATTTTTATGCCTCGGGGAGTATCGTCTTTATCGATATATCCCTTTTCTTCCAGAGCCTTTAAATGTTTGAGAATGCTATTGTCGGAACTGAGATTGAAGTGTTCCCGCATTTCTCTGATGGTGGGAGAAGATCCGTGCTTAAGTTGATATTTTTCTATGTACTTAAGGACAGCTTCTTGTTTTGGTGTGAGTAATTCCATACAACGAAAGGTGAGTGTACACTCACATACTAGGTGAGGAAAGACTCACCGTCAAGACTTTTTTGAAAAAACTATTCGAATTCGAAAATCTTTTTTGAAGAATAGCGCATAATAAAAGCCGGTATCGCATTATGTAATTTTTTCTTTGTTTTGTTGTGATTCCGTACTTTGGCGTTATATTCTCGTGCTATCTCTTCAATTTCGCCTTCGATATCTTTAAGTTGTTTTTTTAACTCCAGAAAATTCGTATTTCTTGCCAACGATTTATTATGCAGAGAAACATCTAAAAGTTTTTTTATTTGTTGTGAAAGATCGTGTTCAATTATCATTTTGTTTGAACCCGGTTTGCTTATTATGCCCGCCTTATGTCGTATAGCGATTGTTTCTTGAATGATCGATTCATCTTTCTGCGCTTGATCACTGGCATCATTATGATTACGAATTGTTTCGATCAAATTTGGCATTAAATCCTGTCGGTATTGTAATTTATCGGCCAAATTGTACCAGCGTTTATTAATATCATCTCTCAATGTGCGCATATGAATAACTGATATGCTTCCCAAAAAGAGAAGAAAAATAAAAATTCCTATACCTATAAAAAGAGTGTTTTCCATGTACCAAGTGTATCAATTTTTACCTTATGCTGACAATCTCTTGTTTATATTTTTTCAACAAGCGGTGTTATGTCATTTACCATAGTTGCGGTATCTTCTCGTTTTCGCTCGAGCCCGTGTGGATCTATACTTCGCCTTCTACCAATGCGTTCTTTTATATATTCTCGTTTTAATTTGTTTATTTTTCTAAAGTGGTATCCCGGATTGGGAACAAAAACAAGAATTTTGGTTGTAGTTGTTGAAGAAAGAGTGATAATAAGTTCTCCATAGCCCAACATACGTTTTATAATGCCGTGTTGAGATTTTTTAATATCTTGAATTTTCGGTAAATCGATTGCGTCCTTTTCATCCAGCAAATAAAGTGATTTATCAATAGTGACTATACGATAATTCGTAATAACGGTTATATCCAGATAATATCTGATAAAACGCAAGAAAAATCGATGGATAAATAAGGTGAACAAACTAACCAGAGAAAATGCTAAAAAAGTAGTAAAAATTGAGTCTTGTGAAAAAAACGTATAAATACCTTTAAAGTGCATTGCAACAAATGTTAGTACGGTAACGAAAATAAAAAAACTAACAATATCGCGAACCAGTACTATCCAATGTTTACGATAAAAGCACTGAACTACTTCAGACTCTAATTGTCCCTTGAAATGCCGATCTGTATTACCTGTTTTATTCATAAGGTTATATAGAGCATAAATAGTGTCGAAGAGATTGCAAAAAATATGGAAAAGGCTACATATAAACCTACAATATATCGTAATCTTATAATGCCAAACAGCAGCGTATATTTCGATTCATCAAAACGATATCGATTAATGTATCGATAAAGAATTTTGATACTCATGAGACAAAATCCGATTGAGATTATGCCTATAATTGTGGTCATCCACACGAGTGCCATACCTGTGTGGTTAAAAAGCCCTAGCGTTTATATCATATAACGAAAAACAAAAAAGTCAACATTTCTGTTCTTTATTCAAACACGAATCTCCCAAATAGTTATCAAGAATATGAATTATTTTTTCGGTTCCCTTACTTTGCTTATTAGATTCGATTTGTGTGGGTGTAAATGAATCCCATTGTAATATTTTGTAAATTGCTTTAACAAGATTTCTATAAGTGAGCAGTTCATCCTCAATAACAAGTGTTTCTTCGTGACTTTCTTGATAGGTGAATGCGTTTAGCAATTGTTCGCCGCGACTGGCATTTTTCCCTATTGGAATAAGAATAGCCGGAATTTTAAGTGCATCGATTTCAGCTAAAGTATTAGCTCCTGATCGTGCAATAATAATATCTGTTATTGAATAAAAATGCGGAAGATTTTTGTCGACATATTCATATGCTTTATATCGCGAACGATATTGTTCCGAGATCGGCAATGCTTCAGGAAGTTTACCTTTGCCGGTAATGTGGATAATTTGATAGTGTTTTGCGAGTTCATTGGCGGCAAGAATAATTTCTTTGTTGATATGTTGAGCTCCTTGACTTCCACCCATAACAAGAAGAGTTGGTAAATCTTTTGAAAAGCCTGTAATCGAATATGCTTTTTCTTTATCCCCGTGTAAAATGGATTCTCGAACAGGATTGCCGGTAACCACCTTGTTTTTATGATGGGGGAAATACTGCTGACTTTCAAAATGTGCCAGACATAATATGTTTGCACGTTTGGCACAAAGACGATTGGCCAGCCCCGGGGTTATATCCGATTCATGCAATATAGTGGGGATTTTGAGTATTCGAGCAGCAATCATAATAGGTACGCTGACATATCCTCCTTTGCTGAATACCGCATGCGGTTTGAAACTTTTAAGTGCAATAAATGATTGTATAATCCCAATTGGTATCTTGAAGATATCGATAATGTTTTGAAGCGAAAAATAACGACGAAGTTTCCCCGTTGCAACAGATTTAAACGGAATATTCATTGGAGGTATCATTTGCGCTTCCGGTCCATTCTTAGAGCCAAGATAAAGAATCCGTATATCGGGGTATTTATTTCTAAGTTTTTTTATTAGGGCGATATTTGGGATAATATGTCCGCCGGTTCCCCCGCCGGTGAAAACTATGCGTCTCATATGAAGTTGTATGTTTTGATATATTGAGCAGAATGCCAATGCCGATCAATGTTGTCAGGATGGAAGATCCGCCGTAACTAACTAAAGGAAGTGTAATGCCTGTTACAGGTAAAAGTCCAGTATTGACACCGATATTAATAAAGGCTTGTCCGGTAATCCATGTTGTTATTCCTGTTGCAATCAGCATGGAAAATCGATCTGGAGCGGTATTGGCTATCTTGTAGCCGCGATAAGCGATGATGGCGTAAGCAACAACAATAAGAAATATACGTAAAAAGCCGAGCTCTTCAGCTGAGGCGGCAAAAATAAAGTCATCGGACGCTTGTGGTAGCCAATATGATTTTTGTACTCCTTGCGTCAATCCTTTACCCCATAATCCGCCACTACCTACGGCAATGCTGGCTTGTTCCGATTGCCAGCAGTAATCTTCCACACATTCTTTATCAAGAGATACGTATGCAACGAAACGTTCTCGGACGTGTTCAATATTGGCAATGACCATAACGGCAATAAGAAATGCAACAAAGCCTCCAAGCATCAAGTGCCGTACTCGTGCGCCCGCAACAAAATAAATTGAAACTGCCGTAAGTGTGAGAACCAGTGTTGAGCCGAGATCAGGCTGTAAAATAACGGGTAAAATAATCAAACCGGAAATAACGCAAAACGGGAGGAATCCAAATTGAAAACTGCCCACATCTTTTGTTTTTTCATCCATCCATCGAGCCAGATAAAATATGAGTGCGAGTTTTGCAAATTCCGCCGGTTGTAAAGAAGTATTAAAAATAACAAGCCAACTTCGAGCAATGGTATTTAAACTTGATCCGAAAATAAGAACAAAAAGAAGCAGAAGTATGATTCCGGCAAACATGGGTAGCGCAATGCGTCGCCAAAATTTATAGGAGATTTTTGCACAGATAATGAGAGCCACAAACCCTATCAGTACACGTATAACGTGATTTCTAAATAGCAAATAACAATCGACACCTTCCTGTTCGCAGTTTGGATATAGGATGTTCGGTGCGGAAAGTTGAATTGATTTTGGTACACCAATACTGGTTATCATAACAACACCGAATAGCATAAGAGCTAACGTAATAATGAGTAAAACCGTGTCTGATTTTGTTTTTTGCATACAAAAGGCTTATTTAGCCTGACAATACTAACTCATCAATGAGGTACTAGGCAATATTTCGTGGTATACTTGTGCTTGCTATGAGAAACATTACGTGGAGACATATAGGATTATTTGTGTTGATTGCTGTGCTTTTTTTCGTTTTGGATAGAGTGGCGAAAGAGTATGTTTTACGATTATTTGATCCGCCATTAATTATTATTCCGGGTTTTTTTTCGTTCGTGTCTCAAGAAAACCCTGGCATTGCATTCGGTATTCGATTGCCGTTTTTTGTTCAGTTGCTTCTAACACCGACACTACTAGTGGTGGGAATGAAGATGCTTATTGACAATATTGATATGAAAAGATGGTATATTCTTGTTATTGTAGGTGTTGTCGTTGGTGGGGCGCTCAGTAATTTTGTTGACAGGCTATTGTACGGAGCTGTTATTGATTATATTGCGGTGTGGCGATATCCCGTTTTTAACATAGCCGATATGGGCATTGTTATTGGAATCTTTATTCTTTTCATATTTTATGATAAAATTAAAAGAGTTAATTAATTGAGAAAGGCCTTTATGGAAACACAAAATGTAGAAAATGAAGCTTCAAAGTTTACGTTTTTAGCTCTTATTACTCGAACAATTGCCGGACTTGGCGGAGGGATTGCCGGAACGATTATTTTGCTTGTGATTTATATGATCAGCAGTTCAGTTTTGCAACAAGCATTAACTCAAGCGGAAGAAGGAACCGATGTAACGCCGTTATTTACTATTGTGATTATGGCAATGGTATTCGTATCGCTTCTTGCTTCAAATATTTTCGCACCACTTTTTATTTCGTTTACTCAAGGTGATAGCTATAAAAGAATTACAACATCTTTATTCCAAATCTTTATTGTAAATGTGGTGATTTTCATGATTTTAGTACCGATTTACTTATTCTCAACGAATATCGGACTTGAATTTATTTCGTTTGCAGCGGGGTTGCAAATGGCACTTGCTGTTTTGGGAAGTGCCCTTATTTTTGAAATTATTTCCAATTATAAATATGCATTGCTCGGTGTTTACAGCACGATTTTTGCCGTACTGGTGGCAGTGATTTTTAGCGCTGTTTTATTTCAAACAACGGGAAGTGCTCTTATTTTGCTTTTCTTGGCACTTCCATTATTGTGGGGCGGCGTTGGTTTTATGTTCGGCCTTGTAGGGATGATATACAGTTGGGTCGTATCAA
Source organism: uncultured Candidatus Peribacteria bacterium (assembly GCA_964585825.1). Lineage (GTDB taxonomy): Bacteria > Patescibacteriota > Gracilibacteria > UBA1369 > PNNO01 > PNNO01. Next base: position 59,497 of record CAZPFH010000001.1, on the reverse strand, counting down.
CATGGGGTGTCGATTATTTGTCTACTACAAAGGAATACTCGCAAGATTACGGCAGACAAGAACCGGATGATGAGATTGAAATAAAGGAGCCTGAGCCGGAAGATACCGAAGGCGTGGATTTTTTAAGAAAAGGATAATAATTTAAGAAAGTTCTTTTTCAACAGCTTTCTCCATAGCGGCAAATGGTGCTTTTTGCGATGTCCATAGGGCAAATGCCGCTGCCCCCTGATGGAGTAGCATCCGTTCGCCGGTAATGGTTTTTGCTCCGGCCTTCTTTGCATCCTTGACGATGCGTGTTTCAAGAGGGGTATAGATTGCTTCCATAATAACCATGGTATTTTTTAACTGATTGCCGGGGATAATTTCTACACCTTCTTCTTTGTTGAGCCCGGCCGATGTTGCTTGAATAATGATATCCGGGTTTAATAAGCTAAAAGAATCAAGTGGGCCGAAGTCGCAATTAAATTCTTTTGATAGAGTTTCTGCGTGACTTAAAGTTCTGTTTAATATGGTTATTTTACATGCATCATTTTGTTTTAGGGCGTAAACAGCTGATCGTGCAGCTCCTCCCGCACCAAGAACAACCACATTTTTCCCCTTAATGGTGGTGGTTTCCAAAAGAGCTTTTTCAAAGCCGACCCAATCGACATTGGTGCCCGCAAGTTTTCCGTTGTCCCAATATACCGTATTAACCGCACCTATTGTTCGTGCAGTTTTCGTGATGCTATCAAGAAGTGGTATAATGGCTTGTTTGTGAGGCTTGGACACGCTTAATCCGCGTATATTTTCAGTTCGAACACGATGAATAAAACTGCGCAGCTTATCGGGCTGTATTTCAAAATATGTGTAATATGCCTGTATGTTTAGTTTTTTAAACCCGGTATTGTGCATTATCGGTGAAAGAGAATGCTTGGCCGGAAACGCGAGTATGCCATATGTATCCATATGGTTATCATACTACAACTTAATTGAAAAAGTAGGCATTTTTTGCTATAATTAGATGATTTATATAAAGAAAAATAAAAAACTATGAATTTTTGGCTCGTACCAACAGCATTTGCCCAAGTGGGAAGTAATGTGACGGGAGAAACGGAACAACAACTAACCGGTATTCTGGATTTTTTCATTGTTAAGATACCTTCGTTTATTGCGGCCTTTGTTGTTTTCGTTCTTTTTTACATTATTGCAAAAGCAATTAAAGGGATTGTGGAAAGCAGGATGGCTGATAAATTTGAAGAGCATAAAGAGATGCAAATATTGGCCGGAAGAACTTCTTCAACAGTTACAATTATTATTGGTGCGACTATATCGCTTAATATAGCCGGTATTGATTTGACCGCTATAATTGCGGCTGCCGGTTTTGCCATAGGTTTCGCGTTGAAAGATATTATTATCAATTTTTTGGCGGGAGTTATGATCCTTGCTCAAAAACATTTTACGATAGGCGATTTTATTAAAATTGAAGGGACAATAGGTAAAATAGTTGAGATTCAAACACGCGCAACCATATTACAAGCATTGGATGGGACAATGGTGGTAGTGCCAAACTCCGAGCTGTTTACCAAACAAGTAATCAGTTATACGAGTAATCCCTTTCGTCGAATTGAGCTGGCGGTTGGTGTTGAATATGATACAGATCTAAATCAAGCGATTGAAAACTGTTATAGTGCTGTAAAAAACACAAGCGGAATATTAATTGAGCCTAAGCCGGTTGTTATTGTAAAAGGGTTTGGGGACAGCTCTATTGATCTTGCTGTTCGTGCATGGGTTGAGTCTCGAGGAGGATGGTTGAAAATCAAAAGTACACTTGCGATGAATATTAAATCCCAATTTGACGAGGTTGGTATCGGTATCCCATTCCCTATCAGAACAGTTGTATTTGATAAAGATGTGAAAGAGGAAGATGAGAGAAAAGCTGAAGAAATGATTCAACAAAAAAAACAGCCTGCATGGGTTGATGAAAAAGCATTGGAAAGCAAGCAAAATGAAGAAGCCGATAAAAAGAAAAAACAAGAAGAAATTGCTCCGGAGTCGCGAGTAGGCAGTGATCAACCGGGAAATACGTTTTTATTACAGAATAATCCGCAGGTCCAAAAAGGCGAAGAAGGGGTTGCTTAGATATTACCGCTTAATGAACTCGTATATGATTGTAGTCGGGTTTTTTCTCATATAAACAAAAACCCCCACTCATTGAAGTGTGGGGGAGAAAATTCCATTCTATCAACTGCAAGTAATGTTTTTATGCCGCTGAGAAATCAGGGGAATTTTGTTTTTGTTTTTCCGTGACCAAACGGTCTTTTGATCCTGCCATGCTTTGGCGTTGTTTTTAGTCTCGCCACCGACCGCCTGTTGGATGTGTCATCGTAGAGCTCAGGGAGCTGCTAGAGACACCAGGCAAAAAGTGAGCGGTCCAATTGGTCAGTAAAGGACCATCACAGAGCAGAACACGGAAATGATTGAGCTTTTGAAAGAGTTCATTCATTGCACGTTTTCTGCTATGATTTTTACGGGTCTGATTTTTAAGGTTCTGGGATCTAACGCTACACTCATACTGTTATTATCAGCGTTTCATATCAGTATATAAAAATACCCTACAGGTGTCAAAATATTACAATAGACATATATTCTATAACTTGCATAATTCTGGAGATAACAGGCGTTGAAACCGGAGTAGTAAAGGAAAAGGACGATATCGTCTCTATTTTAATTGAGTCACTAAACAGGCAAAATGTAACGCTAAAAGAGAAGGATATTGTGGTTGTTGCGTCTAAAATAGTTGCGCTTTCACAAGGAAAAGTGGCTGATATCAAAGGAGCTGACTACAAAAAAGGTGATCTTAAAGATTTAATTCAAAAGGAAGGAAAGGTTTTGTTCCCTACGAATTATTGTTGGCTTACCTTTAAAGATGGACATTTAATACCAAATGCGGGGATTGATCAGTCTAACGTTCCAAAAGGTAAAGTGGTGCTGTGGCCGGACAATCCTTATAAAGAAGCGCAAAGTATTCAGGAAAAGCTTAGAAAACACTTTAAACTCAAAAAACTCGGAGTGATTGTTGCCGACTCTACATGTGCTCCGCTTCGTCCGGGGGTTCACGGGATTTCAATCGGGCACTTTGGATTCAAGGGAATCGATGATTGTCGAAATAAAAAGGATATTTACGGGAACAAAATGCGAGTAACAAGGCGTGCGATGGCGGATAGTCTTGCTACTGCGGCATTAATCCTTATGGGAGAAACGAATGATAAAAAGCCGTTTGCTGTAATAAAAGGTGCTCCGGTGGATTTTATGAACAAGAAGGAGAGAAAGTCTTATATCCGCTTGAAGTCGGATCTTTTCTACGGTATGTATAGTGACGAGTTTATACAATTTGCATCTAAAAAATAAATGTATGTACAAAATTGCAGTACTTGCATCAACAAACGGAACTGACCTGCAAGCCATCATCGACGAAATGAAAGCCGGAAAGATGGAAGGAATCGAGCTGAGCGTTGTTATTAGCAACAAAAAATCTGCATATGCACTAGAGCGTGCACGCGAGCAAGGATACGAGGCGGTTTTCGTAGATCCAAAAGGCAAAACTCGCGAAGAATTCGACAAAGAAATGGCGGTTGTTTTAAAAGAAAAAGGGGTGGATTTAATTTGCTTGATAGGCTACATGCGCATTTTATCGCCATGGTTTGTTCGAGAATTCGAAGGAAGAATTATAAACGTCCATCCGGCAATTGACATGAAAAAATATGCAGGGCCGGGCGCAATGAATCTAAACGTCCATAGCGCGGTAATCGAAAACGGTGAAAAAGAGTCGGGTTGCACAATTCACTATGTAACCGAAGGCGTTGATGAAGGGCCGGTTATAGCTCAGGCGGACGTGACAATTGAAAAAGGTGAAACCCCTGAAAGCTTGAAAAGGAAGGTACAAGCACAGGAGAAGTTACTTTATCCGGAAGTTATTAGAAGGTTTGCGAAAGGGGAGGTTTAATCGTTTCTTCTTATCAACATTAAATCACCAAGATTAGTTCCCGTTGGGCCGGTAACGATTAATCCGTCTGTTTTTTCGAAGAAGTGATATGAATCGTTATTGTCTAGGAATTTTGTCATGTCTAATCCTAATTTTTTGGCTTTCGCTAGCGTTTCTTTTGTCGCGACTGCTCCTGCGGTTTTTTGAGGACAGATGCCATCCACTCCATCGGTACCTATGGCGAGTACGGTGAAGTCTTCCCATTTTAAATTCGCATCTATTTCGTTTAAACAAGAAAGAACGAATTCTTGGTTGCGTCCTCCCATTCCTTTGCCTCGTATGGTAACGGTTGTTTCACCGGTGATTATGTATACTTTACCCGGGTCGGTAACTTTGCCAAGTATTTCGATGGCTTTATCCCGACATTCTCCTGAGCAGTTTGTAGAAAGAATTTCACTTGAAAACTCGTTGTCATCACAGCATCTCTTTGCAAAATCAGCAACTGTTTGGTGATTGGCGAGGATAGTGGTATCAACGCCTTCAAATATTCCATGCCCCGATTTAATCGTTTCTGTTTTGCCTACTTTTAAATGAGTAAGAACCGATGCAGCTACTTTATCCGTCAATCCATATGTATCTAAGACGTTTAAAGCATCAACAAACGTAGTTTCGTCAGGGGAGAGCGGACCTGAAGCGATTGTGCTTAAGTCATCACCAATAACATCTGAAATAACGATATTTATACATCGTGCCGGATACAGTGCCTTAGCCAAAAAACCTCCTTTAATTTGCGAAATGTGCTTTCGAACAGTATTAATCTCATTAATATTTGCTCCCGATTTAATGAGCAAAGTGGTCGTATCAATTTTTTCTTTGAGCGTTATCCCTTCGGCAGGCAGACACATCAAAGCTGATCCACCTCCCGAAATGAGGGAAATAATCAGATCGCCCTCTTCAGCGTTATTCGCGATTTCCAAAATCTTTTGCGCACCTCCCATCCCATTATTATTTGGATAAGGATGAGTTGCGTATGTGTAATTTATGAAAGCCAAATTTGGCGTCTTCTCATTTTCCGGAATAATAATAAATCCGTCTTTAATTTTATTGCCAAAATGCTCCTCAACAGCATGCGCCATTCGGGCAGCTCCTTTTCCCGCGCCTACAACATATAAATTTGAATACCCGCCGATTTCCAAATGCTCCAAATAATCTTTTACCAACAAAAAAGGATCAATTTTCTTAAGAACACAATTGGCGATATCTAGTAACATGTACTATTCATTAACGACATATTTTGGCTCACGGTCCTGTAAAGCGTCAATAATATTTTGCGCCGCTATTTCAGACATCTTTGTTCGAGCCTCACATGTTGCGGAGCCTGTATGTGGTGCAAGTACAACATTATCCAGTTTTTCCAATCCATCGGCCATTTTCGGCTCATTTTCGTAAACATCCAAGCCGGCACCAAAAATTTTCTTTTCCTGTAAAACTTTAACAAGAGCTTTTTCGTCGATAATCGGTCCTCTGGCAGTGTTTACCAAAACAGTGTCTTCGTGCATCATATTAAGCATTTTCTCGTTAATAAGATGATGTGTTTCTTCTGTGTAGCTTAAATTAATTGAAATATAATCACATTCTTTACAGAGAGTTTCAAGATCTACTTTTTTGGCACCTGTATCTTTTTCAAATTCTTCTTTGTTTCTTCTGTCAAAATAAAGAATATCCATATCGAATCCCTTGTGCATCTTGCGTCCTATATTACTTCCAATTCTTCCTGCTCCAACAATTCCAAGAGTTTTTCCTGTTACCTGCTGACTCAAAAGGAGCATTGGTGCCCATCCCTTGTATTGGTGGTTTCTCATAAACTTATCTCCTTCCGGGATACGTCTTGCAACGGCAAACATAAGTGCAATTGCCATATCAGCGGTAGCATTTGTTAAAACTCCGGGAGTATTTGTAACAAGAATGTTTCTCTCTTTAGCAGCTTCAACATCAATATTATTATATCCAACAGCATAGTTAGAAATAATTTTGCATTGAGAACCAATTGCGTCCATAGCCTCAGCATCCATTTTGTCTGTCAGAAGGCTTAAAACTGCATCTCGTCCTTTAATCTTTTCAATAAGTTCTTCGCGGGTAAGCACACGGTCATCCGGGTTAATCTCTATCGAATTTTCCCCGAATACATCTTTTAACATGTCGATTCCTTTTTGTGGAATCATTCGGGTGACGTAAATATCAGCCATTTAGTAGGGGTGTTATTTATAAATACTTTCGATATAAGTTTTTATACGTTTAAGTCCTTCTTTTATATCTTCTTCGGTCGACACATATGAGAATCTAACAAAATCGTCTCCAAATAGACCGAAAACAGTTCCGGGCAAAATCAGCACATGAGCTTCTTTCATGATGCGATCGCAAAGTTGCCCTGCGGTTATTGAAAGTTTGTCGAGTAGTTCCCTTACATTAACCATTAAGTAAAACGCCCCTTTTGGAGAATGACAGTGCATTCCCGGAACTTCGTTAACCAGTGAAACCATCAAATCTCTTCGTTTTTTGTATTCGCCGAGCATGTAATCAACCTGATCTTGTGGTCCCGTAATCGCTTCTAGCGCAGCGTATTGAGAGATTGTGTTGGTGCAAGATGTGTCGTTACAGGCAAGTTTTTCAATATAACCTGCCATTTCTTTGTTTTTGGTTACGGCCCATCCGATTCTGTATCCGGTCATTGCATATGTTTTTGAACATCCGTTAAGCATAACAGTTCTTTCCTGCATACCCGGTACGCTCGTAATTGAAATGTGCTTTCCATCGTGGACCATTCGATCGTAAATTTCGTCTGATAAAACCCATAAATCATTTTCAATAGCAATCTCAGCTATCTCTTCAATAAGCTCTTTTGTATACACGCCTCCCGTTGGATTTTGAGGAGAGTTCAAGATAATCATCTTTGTTTTTGGCGTAATAAGTTCTCGGAGCTCATCTGCGGAAAAATTAAAACCATTTTCTTCTTTTAATTGAATCGGTACAATTTTACCACCAAGATACTGCGTAACAGAGCCATAAATCGGATACGAAGGGTTTGGAACGATAACTTCGTCACCTTCATCGAGGAGTGCGTTAAGCATGTAGAACATAACAGGCTTTCCTCCGGGAACAATAACAACGTCATCTTCAGTGTAGGGTTCTGCAGAATAGTTACTTGAGAGTTTTGCAACCGCTTTTCGCAGTTCGGGAATTCCCGGAGTTGGTGTGTAATGGGTTTGGTTATCTTTTATTGCTTCAATAGCCGCTTCATTTATATTTTTCGGTGTATCAAAACCCGGCTCACCTATCTGAAGATAAATAAGACTTTTGCCCTTTGGCTTAAGAACTTCATTTTCGAATTTTTTTGCTTTTCCAATTACAGCAAATGCATTTTCTGTACCAAGATTTGGTATGCGTTTAGAAAAAGGTTTCATGGGGATAAGGGGTATTAAAGAGTAGAATTAAAGTGTTCGATTAAGTACACTTTTTGTTTTTTCAATAATTTCTTTTGAGGTAATGCCGTATTTCTCCATAAGTTCTCTTGGTTTCCCCGATTCCCCGAAGGTATCATCGATTCCCACCATCTCTGCCGGTACCGGATATTCTTGTGCAAGCACTTCCAAAATTGCGCTTCCCATGCCTCCCGCCACTTGATGCTCTTCGGCGGTTACAAGGTGCTTTGTTTTTTTAACCGATGCAATAATGGTTTCCTTATCAAGTGGTTTTATTGTATGTAGATTAATAACTTCTGCGTTGATATTTTCTTTAGCCAATACTTCTGCCGCATCCAAACTTTCTGCAACCATAGGCCCGCATGCAACTATCGTTACGTCCGTTCCTTCTTTCATAATATTTGCTTTTCCAATTTCGAAGGGGGTGTTTTCATCTGTAACTACAGGTACTTTTTCTCGTCCGAATCGTATGTAAACCGGCCCATTGATTTTTGCCGCAGCAAGAACCGCTTTCTTTGTTTCATAATAATCGGTTGGGACCAAAACGGTCATATTTGGAATAACTCTCATAATAGTGATTTCTTCAAGAGCTTGATGAGTTGCTCCATCCGGTCCAACAGAAATGCCGCCATGAGCGCCACCAAGTTTTACATTTAGTTCTCCATAACAAATGCTTGTTCTAATTTGTTCCCAAGCTCTTCCGGAAACAAAAACTCCGTATGTAGATACAAAAGGAACAAGTCCCGTAAGTGAAAGCCCTCCGGCTGTATTAATCATATTTTGTTCCGCGATTCCCATGTCAAAAAACCGCTTTGGATATTTTTCTTTAAACAGAGCTGTGAGTGTAGATTTTGCAAGATCGGCATCAAGCACAACTACATTTGGGTTGTTCTCGCCCAACTCAAGTAGTGCGTCCGCCCATCCTTTTCTGGTTAACATCATTTCACGTTCTGCCATTTCGTATATAGCTTTAAGAATATTTTTTGTTAATTAGCGCTTCTTGTTCATCAAGTTCTTTCATCGCAAGTTCATATTGTTCTTTATCCGGAGCTTTTCCATGCCATCCCGCCTGATTTTCCATATAAGAAATGCCTTTTCCTTTAATGGTATTCGCAAGGACGACAGTCGGTTTTCCTTTAAGGTTGATTGCTTTTTGAATACCCTTTCGAACTTGTTTGAAATCGTGCCCGTCTTTTACTTTTACGACATGCCAATTAAAGCTTTCAAACTTTTTATCAAGAGGGGCAACACCCATTACATCTTCACAGTGTCCGTCAATTTGAAGCTTGTTGTAATCAACGAGTAGTACTAAATTATCCAGCTTATAGTGAGCTGCAGCCATAACAGCTTCCCAACTTTGTCCTTCTTGAAGATCTCCTTCACTTGAAAGTCCAAATACTCTGTTTGGTTTGTTTTGAGTTTTTAGACCGATAGCAACACCTTGTGTGATGGAAAGATTTTGCCCGAGTGATCCTCCGGACATTTCAATCCCTTTTGGATAAAAACGTGCCGGATGTCCCTGTAAATCAGATCCAAGCTTTCTGAAACTCGTGAGAGTAGCAGGATCAAAGTATCCGACTCGTGCCAAAATAGAATAAATTGCAGGTGTGATATGGCATTTGCAAAAAATCATATAATCACGATCTTCCCAAGTTGGATTTGCCGGATCGTGTTTAAGAAATTCGTAATAAAGTGTAACAAGCAATTCAACAGACGATAAAGAACCTCCCGGATGTCCTGAGCCTGCAGCATGAGTCATTTCAACGATATCACGCCTCATACGAATTGCTTTCAGGAAGCGTTCCTTGTCAGTGAGCTTTTTTGGGTAAGTCATTTCTTTGCTGTAAGAATTCTTTGTCGTTCGAATTGATAGTACATTGACGTTATAATATCAAGGAATAAACGTTGTGCAATTGCACAAAACGTACTGAAGTTTATATTTTGAAGATACAGAAAAGAAGTAGAAAAATATATATTTAAATATTACCTTTCATTTCATCTCGCAAATTACGGCTTAATGTCGCTTTGTTTTCACGTATTTCCAAGTTTACAGACCCTTTTATAAATTTATTTTTTTCAATGTCTTTCGGGATAATAAGCCCCGCGCCAATCATACAGTTGCTGCCGATTTTTATGCCGGGCATAAAACTGGTATTTATTCCGCATCGAATATTTTCTCCGGTTACCAGTCCGAATTTATTTGTGCCGCTCGATATTTTTTCTTTTTTAACATTTACCGAAATATTTTTTTCGTCGAGTCTGAGATTTCCGGTAACAGTTCCGCTTCCAAACGAGCAGTTGTCTGAAATTATACTATCTCCAATGTAATTTGTGTGTGTCCAAACGTTTTTCCCAAGATATGAACGAGCGATTTCTGTTGAATAGCCAACGACACACCCTTCATTAACCATCGAATCTCGTACTAAAGCATTATTTGCAACAATAACATTTTCACCTATGTAACAAGGCCCGCTGATAGTGGCATGATCAAAAATTCGAGCTCCTTCTTCGATAATTACATTACCTTTTATAACCGCCGTGTCTGCAATTTGCGCATCATTTGAGATCGATTTTTCTGACATTTCAAAGAAATGTTTCATCACGTCAAAAACATGCCACGGAAATTTGATCGGTTGCCAAAATCCATCAAATTCTGCGGCTTTCATTTTTTCGCCTTCTTTTATTAAAGAGTCTAAAGCAACTTCGTATCGATCATCTTTTTTGCTTGAAACCCTTTGTAATGCATCTATTAATTTTTTTGGATTTTTATGGCAGTGAATGACAATATTCACAAGATCACTTGGCTCATTTCCCTCTCCTGGTTTCTCGATTAAAGAAGTAATAAAGCCGTTTGAGTCTATTTCCAAATAGCCGCCCGGAAAATAACTGTCAACTTTTTTGCCGACAATAACACTGTCTACCGAATCGCGTGCTGCTTCATCAATAACAACTTCATACGCTTTTTCGTCAACAACATCATTTGAACTTACAATGCATACGGGGTCATCGCCTATAATTGAAGCACAGCTCATAACGGCCCCTGCCATACCTTCATCAAGATTTTTTTGTTCGATAACCGTGTAATTGGCATCGATATTATAATTTTCGGGAATAGTTTTTAATGCATCGATATTGTGAGCGCCGCCAACTACTATAAAATCATCGAAGCCGGAACGCATAAGTGAATCAATTTGATGAACAACAAGTGGCTTTCCTAGAAAATGAAGGAAATTTTTATCCGGGACCGGCTGCATTCGCTGACTTCTTCCTGCAGCGAGTAGCAATACTTTCATATTTAAATTACGTTACGATTTCTGATAATTTCCCTGTCTTGATTGCATCATTGATTTCCATGGCAATTCGCTGTCCGTAGCTAATGCTTTGTCCATATAAATATCCCGAGTATGGCGTAAACGGAGTTCCCGGCGATCCGGGAATTCGCATACTTACATCGAAAATCACGATCTCTTCTTTTCCATGTTCCGCAGAAACCGCTCCCTGAAGAGCAAAAGGTCCGATCATGCCTGGAGCAACCTCTTTCTTTAATGTATCTATAAATTTTTCACCGTCTACAAAAGCTTTTTCTAAAATAGATTCTTTGACGGTGCATGAAATATGTCCCGTCTCAATCATTTTTGGTTTATATCCGCTATCGAGTAAATTTGTTTGAACTTTTGCATCAAGTCTCAAAAAGCCATCAAGCCCTGTTTGTCTCCTTGTGTCTGTTCCCATTAATTCAAGGTCGCCGGTTAATGGAGAATAGAAAAAATTAAAATTCACTTGCGCTCCAATAATAAATTCTTCGATAACGGCGTTGTCTAAATCTTTCTGAACAATAAGTCCTTTGTCGATCATGTCCTTGCTCATTGTGAAAAAATCTTCTTCACGCGTGATAGTAAAGAATGCTCTTTCGTATCCTCTGATGGCTTCATTTACTTTTATAAGAAGTGGTCCGCCTTTTTTACTAAAATGATTATCTAATGCTTTTCGGGTTTGTTTCTCTGTAAAACCACTGTCTCCTTTTCTTATGATTTTTGGAATTCTAATGCCGGCTTTCTCGAGAAGCTCATATTGATTGTTTGGTTGATCTCGCTCTTCGAGCTTTACAAGAATTCTGTTGCCGTAAATCGGAACTTTAAACTTCTTTTCAACCATATCAAAGTCCTTAAAATAAACCCAAAAATATCTATTGTGTATAAAAATTGTGTTTCGTTTTCGCAGCTTTTCTTGAATATCTTCATTTACGATATCGGAAAATTCATCAACAAGTATTGTTTCATCAATACAACCTTTCCCGTCTCGAGATTTATAATATTTGTTATATGTTTTTTCTCGGCCTTTTTTGCAAACAGCCAAAGTTTTGAATCCGAGTTTTTTTGCTCCCGTACACACGTCCAATGCTGAGTGCCCCCCAAGAACGCCTATAGTAATATTGTTTGTGTCGTATTTGTCTACTACAGATTTGATACTTTTTTGCGTGATCATATGTGGTAAATATTAGCCTAATACTTCTTTGAGCCTATCTTGCTCGATTGCCATCTTAATATCTCTTGCCACTCTTCGTCCAGTACTCATTGGTTCGTCGTATCGAAGCCATGTGTAAGGTGAGCCATTAATAAAAGGATTTGTGCCGGCTACAATTCGTGCGCTGATTTCAAATACATAAAAATTCAAGTTCGGGTCGATAATTGCTTCCAGGCAGAAAGGACCGTACAATCCTTTTCCCGCAAGTTTACGAGATGCTTTGATTACATTTTCTCCCATTTCGAATACTTGAGGCAAAATAGATTCCCTTATGACAATGGGGATATTCCCGGTGATTGTATATGAAGTTCTAATATCCGCATCAAGTTGATCTTTAGCGGAAATACGTCCAATTGAATCCGCATTTGACTCATATCGTTTATCAAAGCTCATGATTTCAAGTTCGCCGGTTAGCGGTGAATAAAAGAAGTGTGTGTACACGGGGACACCGACAATATATTCTTGGAGAACATATTTTTCATCACCCGGATAATCTTTTATCCCTTCATAAAAATCTTCTGTTGAGTTTGCAACAAAATATCCTTTTCCTCCTTGAGCTCCATGAAATTTAACAATAACGGGAGTGTCTATGTCTTCCGGTGTTTCAAAGATACGTGGCAACCTGCAGCCCGCATCAAGGAGCCATTTCCTTTCCTTTTCTCTATCTGACTCATATTCTAAAATACCTTTGGTTCCATAATGCATAATTT
>CAZPFH010000001.1:0-46813 GCA_964585825.1 uncultured Candidatus Peribacteria bacterium | reverse complement strand
GAGGGATTAGAATTACGTTTTGTTTTATCAATTCTTCTTGCAGTTTGAAAAATTCATCAAATTTATCAATTTCGATTATGGTGTCAGCCACTTTATAACTTTTATAGGGTTTGCTTCTTCCCTTCATACAAATACAAATAGTTTCGAATCCTTCGTCTTTTGCACCTTTAAGGATTTGAAGAGCGCTGTGACTCCCAAGCGTTGCGATTTTGTAGTTTTGTATAGATGGCATAGATAGAGTGTATTAAATTCATATTTTGCTCATTATAGTACAGTGATGATCTCTTAACAATGTTTTTCTCAAGATACTTTTCGTGCACGCGAATGTGTATTTATAAAATAAACAGATATCCGGTCAAATATTTTTCAAAAATGGCATAGGGTGTAAAAAAATGCTAAAAATGATTTCGTCAAGCCCTTTAAAGCCCTTTCAAAAGGGGTAAAACAGGTGTTTCGTCAAAAAATGAATAAAAAGCTTGCTAAAATTAAAGTATATTTACCGTTTCGGTCAAGGTTAAAGCTTTTTTTGCCTTACATTAAGTCTATATAATGATACCGGTTTAGCTTGTCCCTTGTGTTTGAGGGAAAAGGTGAATCACTTGACAATCGATTGCTATCGATCGTAAACTCTGATACCGTTGCGACCTGGTTGTTACATACGGCGCTGTCTGCCGCATCGTGAGGATGCTTATGTATAACGATTAAGAAAGAAGCTTGTCCTCCTCGATGTTAATTACAAGGAAATACACCTATAAATACATATACTGGAAAAATAGCTGTCAATAGAGTTGCTCGTAAAAGGCGACATCGAAGAAGTATTCGAAAACTTGCCTCTATTGGTAGTCTGATTTCGACATTTAATAAAAAAGCTGCACGCAACCCGATGACGGTGAAGCGTTCGGTTTCTTCACATAAACCTGTTGCTCCAAAACAAATATATAAACGTGCACTTGGTTTTATGGTGTTTTTTGTAATAATTACTTCGTTTACACCTAATATTGCGTTTTCGGAATCAGATCTTGCAATGGAGCAAATAGCTTATCCGATGATTGCGCCAACTATCGTTGCAGATGATTCGGGATTCTTGGTGCCGGTGAATCCGCAAACAGGTCAAGCTGACAGAAGTGAGATGAGTGACAAAATAAAGCATACGGTTGAAAGTGGAGAAACACTTTCTGTAATTGCTGAAAATTATGGACTAAAAACATCAACCCTGATGTGGGAAAATGATATGGGTAAATCAAGCGTGTTGAAAGTTGGACAGGAATTGATTATTCCTCCGGTTGACGGAGTGTCACATAAAGTAAAGAGTGGACAAACTGTCGATAAAATTGCAGCATTATATGAGGTCGAAGCTGATACTATCATTAAACAAAATGGGCTCGAAGGACAAAGTATTACTAGCGGTGATTCGGTTTTTGTGCCGGGTGGAGAACAACTGGCCCCACCGGCTCCTGTTGTTACAACGCCGCAGTATCGTGATGAGTCTGTTGTAAGAACAGCAACGACAACACGTGTTGCTCTTCAAGATACAGCAACAACGCCCGCTGCAGGCAAGTCAATTATTTATCCGACGCGTGGAAGTGTTACACAAGGTTATTATTCATATCACCGTGCGGTTGATATAGCGGATAGAAGTAAACCTCCAGTATGGTCTGCTGCAGCCGGAACTGTAATAAAAGCATCATCCGGAACGTGGGGTGGCGGCTACGGAAACCATGTTATCGTTGATCATGGCAACGGTATGCAAACATTGTATGCACACCTTGATTACTTAACGGTTTCAAATGGACAATACGTTACCCAAGGTGAAGTTATCGGACGAATGGGTAATACCGGACGAGTGTATGGAGTTACCGGTATCCACTTACATTTTGAAGTTCGTGTTAACGGTGTTAAACAAGTTCCTTCATACTATTGGTAAGAAGAATTACACGTTGACTTGAGCAATTTCATAACCTAAGATTCCTTGTGGGTTTATTTTCCCATGCCATGACAATACTCAAGAAGATAATAAAATGGATTTGGTATTTTCCACGTTTTGTCGTGTGTTCTCTAATAAAATTGTATCAAAAAACTCTTTCTCTTGATCATGGTCCTCTGAGGAAACTGTTTCCTCATGGATATTGCAAGTTTCATCCGACCTGTTCTCAATATATGTTTGAAGCGGTGCGAGAATACGGAGTAATCATAGGTCTTTTAAAAGGTGGATGGAGGGTTCTGCGATGCAATCCTTGGAACGAGGGCGGTTTTGATCCTGTAAAGCATAAACGTCATGAATAAAGACAAGCAAAAAACACATTATCCTGTTAGGCGTGCGCTTATTAGCGTTACAAATAAAGATGGATTGGTTCCGTTTGCAAAAAAATTGCAAGAAATGGGAGTTGAAATTATTTCAACCGGCGGAACGGCATCATTATTGAAACGAAATAATGTTAATGTGATTGATATTGCATCATATACAAAGTTTCCAGAAATGATGGATGGACGAGTTAAAACCTTGCACCCAAAGGTTTACGGAGGTATTTTAGCCCTTCGTAATAGTGAAAAACATATGGAAGAAGTTGTTGAAAATGATATTAAATTAATTGATATGGTGGTGGTTAACTTATATAGATTTGAAGATACCGCTGCCAAAAAAGGAGCCAATGAAGAAGAAATTATTGAAAATATTGATATAGGAGGTCCGACTCTTATTCGTGCTGCGGCAAAGAACTTTGGATACACGACTGTTGTGGTTGACCCCTTGGACTATCAAGAAATCGTAAATCATCTTAAATCGGAAGGATATGTCGATGACGAAATGCGCAAAAAGTTGGCCTTGAAGGCTTTCGATATGACTTGTAATTACGATCAGGCGATTAGTAATTATTTTAGACAGGAACTTGGTGAAGCCGAATTACTTGACTTACATTATGTAAAGCAAATGAGTTTGCGATATGGTGAAAATCCTCATCAAAAAGCTGTATTTTTCCGTAATCCGGATAATTATCAACCGAATGTTACCAATGCCAAGATTCTTCAGGGGAAGCAATTATCGTATAACAATATTATCGATACTGATGCCGCTTTGGAATTGGTAAAAGATTTTGATCTGCCTGTTGTGAACATTGTAAAGCACACTAATCCGTGCGGCGTTGCTTCTGCGACTAAAATTGAAGATGCGTTTGAAAAAGCTCATAAAGTCGATCCTATGTCGGCGTTTGGTTGCGTTATTGCCATGAATCGAACTTGTAATGAAAAAATTGCCGATTATATCAAGAAAAATAAAATGTTTGTTGAGATCATTGTTGCGCCAAAATTTACAAAAGGTGCTTTAAGTAAATTATCGAAACGAAAAAATCTTCGTTTACTTGAAACCGGTAAGCTCTATCGTGATCCGGAAAAGATCGATATAAAAAAAGTAGCCGGTGGCATTTTAATTCAACATGCGGATACACGAAAAGTATTAAAGAAAGATCTTAAAGTAGTAAGCAAGAAAAAGCCTACAAAAAAACAAATGCTTGATATGCTCTTTGCGCGAAATGTGGTTAAACATGTTAAATCAAATTCAGTTGTTTTTGTGAAAGATTTGGTTACAACCGGAATAGGAGCGGGGCAGATGGCTCGTGTTGATGCGGTTACTATTGCCAGTCGAAAAGGTGGTGATCGAGTAAAGGGTTCCGTTATGGCATCCGATGCCTTTTTTCCGTTTCCCGATGGTGTGGAGCAAGCACATAAGGCAGGTATAAAAGCTATTATTCAGCCGGGAGGCTCTATTCGCGATGAACAAGTTATAAAGCGCGTAGATGAACTTGGAATGTCGATGGTGTTCACCGGCATTAGATCATTTAAGCATTAGTATATGGGTTACGGCGAAGCACTATTTTTAGGTGTATTACAAGGAATTACCGAATTTCTTCCTATTTCTTCCTCAGGGCATTTGGTGTTGGGGGAATCTTTGCTCGGCTTGGAAGTTGAGGCTCTGAAAAGTTTTGATGTTGTCGTGCATTTGGGGACATTTGCCGCAATTATTGTTTATTTTTGGAAAGATATTATTGGTCTTTTCAGAGGATTATTTTCATATATCGGTTTGATGAAGAAATCATCGGATACAAAAGAATATCAAAATATGATCGGCTATATTTTGATTGGTACTGTTCCTGCTGTTTTAGTTGGTTTGTTTTTGGAAGACGCAATAGATTTTATTTTCAGGAGTACGTTATATGTTGGTTTATGGATGATTATTGTTGGGGAAGTATTTATTTTGGCCGAATGGGCATCAAAAAAAATTAAAAAAGAACAAGGATTGAACTGGAAAAAGGCGGTTTTTATCGGAATCGCTCAATCTGCAGCATTAATTCCCGGGGTTTCCAGATCCGGTTCAACTATTGCGGCGGGTTTATTTCAGGGAATGAGTCGGGAAAGAGCAGCTCGTTTTTCCTTTTTACTGGCTCTGCCGGCGATTTTTGGAGCCGGGTTGTTAACAGGTATTAAAGAATTCAAAGCCGGTACGGGACTAAATGTTGAATTTTTCTCCTTAATAATAGGCTTTATTGCATCTGCCGTAGCCGGTTTTATTTCGGTTTACTTCTTGATGAAATTCTTAAAGAGACACTCATTAAATATTTTTGCATACTATTTATTTGTGATTGGAACGATTAGTGTCATATTTTCAATCTGAAATACTTAAAATGATAAAATAAAAACTTGATATATAGAGGGGGATTTGATAATCTTCCCGTGCTTTTTTATTACTTTTGCTCTCGCTGAGAAATGACGAGGGCTTCACTAACCCGATTAAGTATGCCTTCAACAAAGGAAAACGAAGCTGCTTCAGCTGGAGATCAAGTGAAATATGAGCTCATGCTTATATTAAAACCTGATCTTTCTCAAGATGATATCGATAAGCAGCTCAAAGAAATTAAAGGACTTATCAAGGATTCTACCGGAGAGATTTACCATGAGGATCTTTGGGATGTTCGCGACCTTGCTTTTACCATAAAAAAATATGATAAAGGCTATTATGTTATTTATTATTTCACTCTTTCAGATCCGAAAAAAATTGCGGAAATGGAAGAAGAATTGCTTCTTAACAACGTTGTTTTGAGGCATCTGGTGGTAAAAAGTCCGAAGCATTATGAAATTAAAAAATTATCAGAACTTGAGTTAAAAGAAGGTGACAGAAGAACTCATCGCGCTGATAAAGAAACTGAACCGAAGAAAAAATCTTCATCGTCGAAGACTTCTTCAAAGAAAGTAAAAAAAGAGGTGGAGCCGAAGGTTGAAAAGAAACCTGAACCTAAGGCTGAGAAGAAAACTGAAGAAAAGGCTGAAGAAAAACCGGCTAAAAAGGAAGAACCTAAAGAAGAGGCTGCAAAAGATGACAAAGAAGAAAAGAAAAAGGCAATGGATATTTCGGATCTTGATTCTGAGCTGGAAAGCATACTGGATGATCCGGATATCAATATCAACATTTAATTCTTATCGATTAACTATTTATCATTATGGCTCGTAATAAATATAATAAAACTTGTGAATTCTGTGACGCTAAAGCCGACTATATTGATTATAAGAATATTAAGACGCTTGTACCGTTTACCACAAAGTATTCGAAGATTGTGCCCAAGTATTACTCCGGTGTATGTTTAAGACATCAGAAAATGCTTGCGCGAGCGATTAAACGTGCTCGTTTCATGGCACTTATCTCATTCGTACGATAATTTAATATTCCCACAATATGCCGCAGACATTTCAATTTTCATCGATGTCCGATGATGAGATCACAACCGTTCTAAAGGAGAACAAAATCGGATTATCAGTAGAAGAGGCAAAGAAAATTGAAGGTATTTTGGGACGGCCGGTTACGCTTACGGAAGCAATTTTATTTGGTATCCAGTGTAGCGAACATTGTGCGTATAGAAGTACGAAAAAATATTTAAAAACGCTACCCACCACAGCCCCCAATGTTATTTTGGGTCCTGTTGAAGATGCGGGAGTTGTTGAAATAGCTGAAATTGATGGAGAACGATATGGGCTGATTATGGCTCATGAAAGCCACAATCATCCTTCGCAAATTGTACCGTTTGAAGGTGCCGCAACGGGTATTGGAGGGATTGTTCGTGACGTTGCTTGTATGGGAGGTAAAGTTATTGGGACACTTGATCCGCTTCGTTTTGGTGATATAGAAAGTAATAATTCACGAAGAATAGCTGAAGGAGTGGTTTCCGGTATTGCCGGATACGGCAATCCTTTGGGAATTCCAAATCTTGGAGGAGATATATATTTTGACAAGCAATATAATGATAATTGTTTGGTAAATGTTGCTGCATACGGCATGGTTAAAGAATCTGAATTAATTCATTCGTACGTTCCCAAAGAAGCGGCGGAAGTAGGATATGACATTATTATCGTGGGTAAGCCGACCGATAACAGCGGAATGGGCGGTGCGGCTTTTGCTTCCATTGAATTGGATGAAAAAGATAAGGAAGCCAATAAAGGAGCCGTACAAGAACCAAATCCGTTTTTAAAAAGGCATTTATTGGTAAGCACCTATGATTTGTTCCGTATTTTAAAAGAAAAAGGAGTTCTTGATAAAGTTTCGTTTAAAGATCACGGTGCCGGAGGCAATGTGTGTTCAACTGTTGAACAGGTAGCAAAGCGTGGTTATGGAGCCGACATCGATCTGGGGAAGATACATATTGGGATGGAAGGGTTGCATCCGTCGGTTATTGCATGTTCAGAGACGCAAGAACGGTTTGCATGGATGTGTCACCCGGATTTAACGGATTTGATTACAGATCATTATAATAAGAAGTGGAATTTGCCTTCTGTTGCGGAAAATGCGCAAGCAGTCAAGGTTGGAAAAGTGCGAAAAGGGAATTTTACCATATGGTACAACGGAGAAAAGGAATGTGATGCACAGGCCGTTGATATTACCGAAGGAATACAGTATGAACGCGATGTTAAGCCGAAAGAAGTGAATCTTAAAGAGCCTGAAGTAGAAGAGCAAAGTGATTATAGTGAAGAATTTTTGAGATTGCTTTCGTCGGAAAACATAGCCTCACGCAGGCCGGTTTATGAACGATATGATAAGCAGGTTCGTGGAGACACGGTTATTGAATCGGGGGAAGCCGATGCCGGTGTTCTTGCTCCATTGCTTGGCGAAGATGTTCCCGATCGGTATAAAAAAATCGGAGTTGCTTTAACAGCTGACGGTAATGCTCGATATGGAAAAATAGACCCGTATTACCAAGCTCAAAATGCGGTTGTTGAAGCGATGAGAAATGTTGCCGCGGTTGGTGCGCGTCCTATCGGAATAACGGATTGTTTGAATTATGGAAATCCTGAGCAACCAACGCAAATGTGGGAATTTGTGCAAGGGGTGAAAGGTATTGTTGATGCATGTAACGGCTTACCGCTTAAAGATTATCCTGATAGTCCGATGCCGGTTATTTCGGGGAATGTAAGTTTGTATAATCAAAGCGCAAGTGGTGCTATCCCTCCATCTGCAATTATCTCATGTGCCGGAAAAATAGATGATTATGATAAAGCGGTTACTATGCAGCTCGTAAACAAAGGAAACAAGTTATATCTTATTGGAAAGCGAAAAAATGAACTTGGCGGAAGTGAATATTACAATCTTAAAGGTCATCTTGGTGCAAATATACCAAAACCTCAGCTGACCGAAGTAAAAAAACAACTATATGCAGTGATTGACGCTATTAACGAAGGTTTTGTTGTCGCAGCTCACGATATATCTGAAGGAGGTGTTGCCATTACGCTTGCTGAAATGGCTTTGGGTGGCAGAGCTGAAGGGAAAAAAGGAGTTTCTGTTTTATTGGATGACATGAGTGAAGATGATCTTAGAGTATATCAACTGTTGTTTTCGGAAACCGGCGGATTTGTCCTTGAAGTGCCAACGGAGAAAGAAAATGATTTTGTTGATTTAATGAAAAAGTATGAACTAACCGATTATGCTTGTATTGGCGAAGTGACAGACAAAGAATCAATCGAAATAATACGCGATAAAAAAACGGTCGTTGACATCCCGCTTAATAAAGCGAAAAAAGCATGGTGGGAAGGTTTGCGAGAAAAATTGTAGGCTGTTTCTTGTAGAATGAGTAAAAACAAAGCATGGTGAACATTGAATTGTTCGCTATTTTATGCTAAAATAATAGGAAAATAAAAATAAAAGTTAGCGATGGAAAACGAAACAAAAAAAACAGATTATATTCAAAGCAATAATATTCGGTGGGAAGCACCGGAATACGTGCAGCACGAAAAAGGGTGGAAGTGGTTTTTGGCAGCGGGAATTGCTGATTTTTTGTTGTGTATTTATGCTATTGCAACGAGTAATTGGACATTGTTGATTGCTCTTATATTGCTGTCAGCCGTGTATGTTTGGCAGCATGGAAATATGCCAAAGCATATTGAAGTAATCGTTTCTGCAAAAGGGATAAAAGTGGGTGATAAAGAGTATCCCTATCAAAATATCAAATCATTTTGGATTATTTATAAACCACCGATGGTTAAGACTCTTAATTTGAGATCAAATTCCCGTGTTTTGCCTGATATTGCAATTCAATTGGGTGATCAAGATCCTGTAGAATTAAGAGAATATCTTTGCTCTCAAATACGGGAGGAAGAAGGGAAAGAAGAGTCGGCTGTCGATGCACTTATTCGCGTATTTAAATTATAATTATGGCTAATCCGTCAAAAAGAAACAGGCCAAGTTCGACTGCGGGAAATGTTTCTGAAAAGTATCAAAAACGACATTTGGAAACCGGAAAGCAAGTTAAAGAAGCTATAAAAGAGCATACAAAAGAAAGTCTTCGAAAGCTTAAAATAGAGATGAATAAAATGACATTGGGTGCTCGTGATAAAGGCGGTGACAGACCCAGCTTGCGCCAAAAAAGATTTGAAGAAATTGTTGAAAAGAAATTGAAAAAGCAGCAGGAAGGAGTCCTCGAGAAATTACATGATATGTTTGCCTCATATGACAATAAAGAGGATTACGCTCGTTTTTTGGAGCGTGTTAAAACAGAAACTGAGCAGGCTAAAGAAAACATAACCAGATATCAACAAGCGGTGCTCTATGCTGTACGATGTTTAGCCGGCTACAACGGGAAAATAGAAGTTGGCGATTATGCCTATTTTTATACATTGCTTGATAATATTTCCAATTTATATAGTAAAAATATTAAAATCGGTGAAATTTTTGCACATATCCAAAAAGATACTTTGAGAAAGGAAGATTGGGATGTTTTATGCAAAAATATCAAATCTGCTAAAATGAAAATTTCTACTTCGGCTACGCAACTGAAATTGAGCGCCAGCGCTTTTTTTGTACGAATGATGAATCCACATCAGCGAATGCAGTTGTTGCGTGAATTTAATGATCGATATGGAAGTAATGAATCCGGAAAACTTGCCGATCAAATGGTACAAGCCAATGTTATAAGTTTAAAGCAGCATGAAGTTTTCATGACTGAAGTTACAGGCTCGAATTATGTGCGATCCAAAAAAGAAGAAAAATTGATTCGTGAAAGACGAAGACAGTCGCGTATTTTAACAGAAGAAATACGGAAAAATCTACAAAATCCATTGGCAATAAATGCTGCTGAACGTATTTTGAACAGAAAATCAATCGGAGCTGCGATTGTTACCGGCATAGGGGCATTGGGAATGTTTACGAATTATATGGCGGGTATTAGCGATGGAAAAGGAATAGGGCGATATTTCAATGGGTTGAAAAGTCCGTATTTTTTGCTGAGTGCCGGTGTGGCTGCCGGAGGATATCATGCATTTAGTGGTTCTTTGCATCCCGGAAAAGGTGTGGGTGTTTTTGATAAATTCATCTCAAAGCCAAGACGTCTCGATAATCCGTTTGGAACCAGCGAGAAAGCGGAAAAACAAGATGACCATATGAAACGTTTAGCTTCTAATTGTGCGGATCACACGGTTATAGAAGATTGGCTTTTAAACAATAAAGGTTTCGATGATTTATGGGGCTTTTATTCAAAAAAACGCTTTGATCGTACTAAGCTTAAGTCTGAAATGCTTACCACAAAACAGAGAGAAAAAATAAAAAATGATCCGCAAAAAGGACTATACGAAGAGCTTTTGGAATACGTTGAACGTACTCGAGGAAATAAGCGTGGAGCAACACGGTTACGAGAAGCAAAACGTCTGTATGGAAAAGCCGCCGTTGAACAAATGATATTTGACAGTACTTTAGCGGCTTATAGTTTGGGAATAAACACAACGGCCGCATTTTATAGAAAAACAACAAAACGTAATGTGAAATATCATGATCTTTTCTTGTACAGGCAAGGAGTACGATCAAAACCGACCGCTATGCGTGCTAAGCCAAAAAAGAAATCAAAACAAACATAATAATATATTAAATAATGCAGCAACTCGGTTCAGGATTCGTAAATTCGTTCTTATTACCGTATATTCAGAATAAAATTCTGGGTAATTTGCCGAATGATCCACGATTACAAAAAATGTTTCGTTTTGACAAGGTGCTTCGTCCCGATGAAAGACAAGGGTTGGAAGATTATTATTTTCAGGATACGGGAACTATTTTGCAAAAAGATGCGGATTTGCGAAAAGTTTTTTGGCGAGAATTCAGTGACTTCGTAGATCGCCAAAAACTAGTGGCAAATAGCAGTGATGCAAAGCTTTCATTCCGTATGTTGCCTGATGAAAAAACCGGCACTTTTTCGAAAGATGCACGGAAAAATTTGGAAAAACTTGCATTTTATGCAGTTAATAGTTTGGAAGATGCTTTGATAAATCGTGAAATACATCATAAACGATTGCTTGGTAATATTTCCGAAGAAGAAGCGGCTGAAAATAAAGCGGCATTGGAAGAAGGGAAATTGGCTCTTGCACGAAAAGAAAATGGAGAATTTGATTATTTGTCGGATAAAAAAATTGCCAGAGCATTGGGAAATGTTGAGCAAACTGCTCAGCTTCTTGCAGAACATAAAACGGAAGAAACCACTTCGGGGGAAACGCGGATGTTTATGTTCAATCCCTTAACCGTTGATGAAAACAGGCAGGAAACAAGTTCAAGCATGCAGCAAGTACAACAAGTGTTATGGAATAAACAAGCTATTGGAGATGAAAAGAAGCTCGAGCGAAACGGATTGTATGTTGAAGCGCGCATGAATATAGACGCTAACGGCATAGCACGCGGTTTTGTGCAAGATAAGAACAACACACGTCTTCGTATTGAATTCGATGTGAAAAAGCCGGGAAAACGAATGTATCGCATGACATTTGCAGATAATCCCGATAAGAAATTTTTTGTTGAGGAAAATGAACTGCAATCGACATTTGGCAAAAATATATCAGCACAAGAGGTGTACTCTCGCAAAGCGGGGCCTCGCGGTGCAAAGCTATTTGATATACCGATCACGGGAAGAAAAATACAAGGAGATCGCAGACCCGTTTCATTGCCGGAAAATAGGAAAATCACAGGTTTTGTTCCCGGGCAAGCAACTGTTTCTGCTCCGAAAGAGGGTGTGATGCCGCCGCCGTACATACCTATAATTGGGGAAAAAGGTTCTTCTAAAGAGGAAACCGAGGAAACCAAAATAACAAAACAGCAACGTCAATATCAACAATCTGTTATGCAATCTAAAAGGGAATTGGAAGCAAGGTTGCGTAAAAGAGATGAAGAAAAGCAAAAAGGGACTGCTCAATTGAGAGGTAAAAAAAGAAAAAGCCCCGGAGATCTCAAGAAAGAACATGAAAAAAAACAAAAAAGCCTGATTTTCAAAGTTGCCAAATGGTATTTCGCCGGTATCGGAGGGACGATTGGGTTGGCCGGTGCGTTCTCGATTTTCAGCTAATTATTTATTCATTATTACGTATTCATGAAAAGAAAACCAAAAATAAAACTTAAATACATACTGATCCTTGTGCTTATTATTCTTCTGGCATTCCCTTTGACGGCGTTTGCTCAGAGTGTGACCGGACAAATGAGTGGCGTATTGGGTGAATTCTTAGGAAAGTTCGGGCAATTTTTAACAGTGGTGTTAAAAGTATTGCAACGAATTTTATGGCCGATGTTTCTTGCTATAGGAGGATTGCTTAATAACGATATATTGTTTGGTTACGGTATGGAAGAACGTTTATTGCAGGTATGGGTGCAAATGAGAAATATTGTGAATATTGGGTTTGTCATTATTTTGCTGGGTGTTGCTCTGTTCAATGTTTTGGCCATTAAGCCGGATAGCGAGTATGCAATTAAAACATTTTTACCTAAATTTGCGATAGCGTTGATAGCGGTTAATTTCTCATATATTGGAATGAAGGTGATTCTTGATGTTACAAATGTAGCTACTACGGCTGTATTTACACTTCCGAGCACTATAAGTACCGGAGTTAATCCGGAAATTTTAGAATGTGAAGATCAAAAAGCGGAAAATTGTACCGTAAAAGATAAGGAAATGGTTAAGAAAATTTGTACGGCATATTATGGCAATGAAAAAGAATTTGAACAAAGATTCAGTAAAGAAGAGGCGGGAAAGAAAGAAAATATTTTATGTTCACTTGAGGGGGGAAGCTATACGTTGCAGGATGCCGGAAAGAAGTTTTTTGCTCGATATAATTCTCGTAATGCCGGATTGGTTATGGCTATTCAGTTTATGAACGTGTTGGATGTTGATAAGGTAAGCGCGGCCGCCAGCAAGGATTTGTCGAGTTTAGCCTTTAACTTGCTTTTTTCCGTTATTTTATACGTTGTGTACGGCGCTGCATATATAGCATTGTTTGTTGTATTGTTAGCACGTTTGGTTGCACTGTGGCTGTTTATAGCACTTTCCCCATTTATTGCCTTAGCGCTTGTTATTCCTAATTTGATTCCAAGTGCGGGCGGAGAATTGCAGAATAAGTTTTTCAAAAATGCGTTTGCACCGTTTTTAATGGGTGTGCCATTGACTATCGGTTACTTGATCCTTGATGCCTTCAAGAATGCAGGGACCGAAAACGACATCTCGTTATCAACAGCATTTAATATGGTGAAGGTGGAAGCATCTGGTATTTCAGATTTGCAATCTATGATTATTGCTTTTGCTGCGGTTGCCGTTGTATGGGTGGGCGTATTTGCCGCTGCCGAAGGAACTATTGCGGAACGGTTTACAGCAGGTATTAAAGAAAAAGTTGGGGCAATGGGGCGTGGAGCTACCAACTTGCTTAAATTAGTGCCAATTATTCCATCAGGACCAGGAGGGAAAGGAGAGTCTTATAAACAAGCTATGGGAAGAATCAGACAACCTTTTGAAGATTTAGAGAAAAAATATGGTGCGCAAAAGGAAAGCCCGAATATGTCTTTGCGAGAAATTAGAAATGTTGCAAGGTCGAAAAAAAGTACGCCGGAAGAAGGGCGTCGAGCTGTATTGAGTGGGTTGCAAACACGTTCGGGGCAACGTGAAGCATATAAAATGTTACAAGAATGGAAAGAAAGAAAGGGAATACCGGGACAATCTCGTTTAGCAGAGGGAGTGTTAGGAAAATTAAGCAAAGAAGAACGAAAGCAATTTGCGCAAGGTAAATTAAGTCCTACCACTATACAAAAAATAAAAAATTCCAGAGCGATGCAAGCTGTTGCGCCAAGCAGAACGTCGTCGCAACGCAACCGCCCAACGCCGCCAGGGACGGGAGCAGGTGGCGGGGCAGCAGGTGGAGCAGCAGCGGGCGGCGCACCTACACAAGTCAATGCGTCAAATCCGACGTCGACGGTTACCACCGCTAAACAAAATGGTGTTGAGGTAAGTGAAGATCTGAAAAATTTACAAGAACGTCGCATTAATGCAGCAGCATCAGGAAACACTGATGAAGTAAATAAAATTGATGCTCAAATACAAAAAGATCACAAGGATGAACTTGGGCGATTGCAAAAGATCAACACGGCCAGTCCGCAACTCACACAAGTACGAACTTCCGCACAATCGGTAAAAGACGTGAACGATACAACGCAAGTGCAGGATCTTGAGAAAAAACTTGCAGCTGCAGATACCGCTTTGAAAACTAAAATTACGGATGATGACAAACGAAAAGAAATTCTCGGGCAAGTATTTAAAAAAGCTGCCGGAGACAAAGCCGAAGATATTGTGGGTAAATCAAATAAGGTTGCAAAATTGGTCAAGCTTTAATAAAATAACAAAAACATAATCTGTCAAAGATAAATCATGAAACGATTATACAGTGAGCAAAAACCGGATTTGTTAAGCCATTGTTATACTACTGCTTCTCCATGGTGGGAGGAGCGACGTATAGTCTTTTTTGCAGCTGAAAAGGATGATAACAAAGCCGACATTGATTCCTCAACGCAAGCTGAGCAAAACGAGCGTGCTGAGCAACAGAAAGAAAAGGAGAAAAACGATGCTTCAACGGCAGAAGAAAATGAGATCGATAGAATTACGGTTCGAACCGCTGAAAAGGCACATACAGTACTTGATACATGGGAATATGAATTTCCGGCCGATATAGATCCGGAAAAATTGCAAAAGGCTCGTGAAGTAGTCAATGATTATTATCCCGTATTGGAAGAATTGGAAGAGAAGGTTAACGATTCAATTGATGACTTGATTGGAAAAATGGGCAAGATTGATAATCAGTCGAAAGAAGAATTATGGCAAACCGTTTACAGAACGGTTCCCGAATTCGGGAAAAATCAATTGCGTAATAATGACGAGTTTAATTCATCAATGATGCCGTCCGATACAGAAAGCGCTATCCGGCAAAGCATTATTAATATTTGGAAAAGAAAAAGCGATAAAGCGCCCGATATTCATAAAATTAAAGAATGTGCGCATAATCTCGCCGAACATGCACATCAAATAGCAATAAACGAATTTGCAATGTTGAAAGTAATTGATGGTGTGCGTGAAGTTATGTGGGATATGCATAAAACGTTTCAACGGAAGGCAATTCAAGAGAGAATGATTCGTTCCGCAGGTCGACGAGCGGGTATCCCGCTTCGAGAAGGACAGGAGCTAAAAGGCTTAGGATTGCGAATGAAAAAAGGATTTGAAGAAGATAGCCCGTTTATCGAAGAATATCCTCGGAGATGGATAATTAAAGAAGTCTTTGTTGATCAAAAACGCAATCCTGATCCGGAAAATAAAAAAGATGAAGAAAAAATCTTAATGAGTGGCGTATGGGTTGCTCTTGAGGAAAAAGGGACCGGACGTGTGCATCGCATGTCTACCAACAGATTACGTGATTTTGTGAATTTGCATGATATAAAGCCGGTTGTTAAAAAACAAAAGGAATTGTCGAACAATATCTCTCATTTGAACGAAATGAATATAACCGTTAAGGCGGGGGATACGCTTGAGTATGATGTGATGACTATTGATCCGAAAACAAATAAACCATATGCAGATGTGCAAAAGGTTAAAGTTGTTTCAATTGATGACTATGGCGTGAAACTTGATAAGAAAGTTTTATATCGCTCGTTTTATGATAGTCCGGATCTGTCTGATCATGAATATAAGGATGATTTTACTCTTGGTGAATTTGCAAAATGGATGAACCGTTTTAGGCCGGTACCGAAAATGCGATTTTCGACATTGCTTGATCGACTGCATGAGCATTATGAGTATATGAATAAAAACTATAAAAGACAAAAAGACTGCCATATGCCTATAAAAATGGAACCCGGAGAAATTTTGCATGCGGATGCTCCCGGAAATCCTCTTTTTGAAGTGGAGTATGTTGATGAATTAAAAGGTGAAATTCAACTTAAAAATAAAAGAAAATTTACATTTCCGCAGTTCTTACGATGGGTATATGAAAACGATATTGAGCCGTTCGATCCCGATTTGGAGGCTAAAAAAATGGAACTGTATTTTAATGCGGGAAAAAAATCGCGTGAACGTGCCAAGGAAGATGCGCAAAAAACGATTGAATATTTTCAGGAAACCGGAACATGGAGGGACACGTTGCAAAAGCTCCGCGAAAAAGGAATTAAAGGTATTTTTGAGCCCGAAGTGAAATTCAGAGAAGATAAATCGGTTGGTGTGGAGAAACAAAGTTACAGTAAAATTGCACAGTGGCTTCGTGATACGCAGTGGTTACGATTGGATGATGTCTTTAAAATGTTTCAAAGCGGGTGGGAATATTATACTCGTAACTGGCAACGCAGGCAGAAATCGAGATATTCCGAAGTAGGTAAACACATTCCATGGTTTGGAACGGAATTTGATCGAATTAATCAGCAGGCCGAAACCGAAGAGGTTAGTCAGTTTAAAGAAGCGATGGACCAATGGGGCGTGCCTCAAATTGAAGAAACGTTATATAGCACCGATAATCAAGATCAGGCAAAAGCATGTTTGAATGTGTTGGCTGAAAAGGGAATGATTCGATGGGATAGCAAGGAGTTGTATCATACGCTTAATAAATTTGCGGATATTAATCATAAACTTCCTATCCCGGCTGGTGATCCATATAAGAAATTCGAAAAAGGAAGCGGAATGTTTAACGGAGAACCTCTTGAAGGGAAAAACGTTATGGATTTCTTGCAGGATTCAATGGATTCTATTTGGGGTGAAGGTTCATATGTCGGATGGAAGCGCCAAAGTGATGGGGCTATAGAAAGCGCTATACAAGAATCTTATAATAAAGGTGAAGAGCTTGAGAATGATCCGAAAAATGTCGGTGGTATTTCAAAAGAACTTTCAAATATGTTGACTCGTCATATGCATGGAGAATGGATCGATCCGACTGAATATGAAGGTATGTTGCGATTTATTATCGAAGCGGGAAAAGCATCGGGTAAAGATAAAATTTATTATCTTTTGATGGGAGTAAACGCAAAAAATCCTGATGGAAAAACTATTCTGGGATGGGAGCGTGTAGGGCGCTTTGTTAGTAAATATTCAAATCAATTCCCTGCATTGGATTTTTTCAGTGCAAGTAACAGTGACCCGAAACGAGACTTTTTTACAGGAGATTTTTTGGTTAATGCAGATAACGAACCTCGGCCGTTTGTTAGATCAGATTTTGACAGATTGGTTTCCGAATGGGTGGGGGATGGACATGCAAAAGGATTTTTTGCTCCGGAAGATGATGTTGAAGCTTTCTTGACAAATACTATATTAACAACAGATGCGGTGCAGAACCGTTTGGAAAAAGGTATTAGAAATGCGCAAAATATGGATCATGATGATTCGCCATACATTATTCCTAATTTGAAAGAATCCGAAATTGAATCCATATGCGCATCAACAGGTGGTGATACGAAAAAGTTTACAATTCAGGGATATAAAAATGGGTATGTTGGTTTTGGAATGCGTATGCAAGCTCTTGTTGATCAACATGATAAGGAAAAATATTATGAACAAAGCGGTGAGGTTGGGTTCTCAAGTGCATACTTGCAAAAATTGATTACGGCGTTTAAGTCGTATATACATTTCGATGGAATTTTGGATAATCGCTACCGTAAAAAGCGTGGGGCGGCATTGCAGCGACTGAGCTCGAGTGATTACCAGACCGGCTGCGTATGGGATGCAAACAGACCTCTACGTCGGTATCAGGAAGAAATGAAAGGCTTGATACAAGAGATTGCGAATGCATATGGCCATGGAAAAGATCCCGAGATTACAGAGTCACCGTTTAAAAAAGGAGCCCCTGAATCTGCTATAGAATTTTTTGGCGCACGATTTGAAAAAATGATCCACGAAGATCAGGTTCCCGATAATAAAAAGGATAGATTTACCGGAGAAAAAATGATCGATATTATTAAAAATCATAAGTTCTTAATAGAAACATCTATTGGTGCAACAAAGGAAGATTTGTTTAGAAATAAAGCACGAATGTATGAGTATGATCCGGAAGCGGTCAGTTCATCGTTGCCCGACGAAGACAAAGGTAAACGAGCGGCTTGACAAATAGGCCTATAATGTTACAATAGGTTCCTATTTCTTTTTTTTGGGGTTTATGCGTGACAAAGAAGATACATCTGCTATAATCGACCGGGCCTCAGGTTCTGAGCCTCTTGAATGTAAAATGATTGATTATCCGGATATGTCCAGAGATTTACCAATGCAAAATGCGATTGATGTAGTGAATTGCTCTACTCGTGCTGCGGAGAAGAAAAATGAAAAAGATTTACGAGATTTTAAGCAATTTACTAAATCCCTTAGAGAAGAACTGTTAAATAGATCACTGATAACAAAAAAAGACGATCGGCCGACATCATTGAAATTTTTTGATATTGTCCCCACATATGCAAAAGAAACATTTTCTTACTTGCGTGATGAAATTCCTTCATACCGGTTGTTACGTGATCAATTAAAAGCTCTTGTTGAGCGCATATGTACAACTATGCAGCGCACGGTGAGTTATTCCGAAGATGATTATTCCGACTTGGCTGACGCGCTTATGTCATATGTATGGCCAAATCCTATTCAACCGTATGTTACAAACTTACTTTTACGAGAAACAGCGATTAAATCGGTTGATTTGGTCGAATTGTGGCATAGTGCCGTTGAAAGTGAAGATTTGACAAAAGAAGAGGCTGTAGAACAACTTGAATATTGTGCAGAGAAAGCAAATCAAGTATCGAAGCTTTTTACAGATGACAATACGGTTTATTTTTGTGAGAATATTGAACAAAACAACGATTTGAGCGTATTGCAGAAAGTATGGCATGAAGAACGTGGAGATACGGTTAGCAGTTGGGAGAAAAAACATGGAGCCTTTGTTAAGGCAAGTCTTATGTATGCCATTCATATGATTGATGGCACGATTTGTCGTAAAGAAACCAATATGGTGATGAAGGAAATACGAAGACGTATAGGAGATATTTGTGTCGATTTGGGTGGTGATGCGGTTTTGGTTAATCCGACAGAAGATGGCAAAATAGGACCCAACAGTTTGATTCTCAATAAAATCGATTTTAATTCAAAAGATCCCGAAAGTGAATACCTTAAATTTATCACGAAATTATTAAATGATGATGTTGCTCCGCACGCACATACAACCTCGGATAGACATAGATTCAGAGGTTACTTGCTTGAAGATCCGCGTAATTCGCATCCGCACTATAAAAATGTACCTGTTGAAGTTGCTGAAATTGCCTCTGCGACAAAGTTTTTAGCAATAGTTATGATGCGTTTTGGTACAACGGTTGATAAGCGAAATGTACGCAATTCGATTAATACCGGTTACGGCATTAATGAAAAAAGTGGACGGATTCATCGGGCTCTTCAATGGAAAGGATCTGTTTTTGTTGATCGGCATGCCGACGGAGGCTTGAGGGAAAAATCAAAGTCATATATGTATGAGTGTCAGGCTTTGTGTCATGTGCCGGAAGGAAGTTATGAAGCTGATGTTGCCGAATATCGCAGAAAGAAAATTTTAAAGGCGCAAAAGGTGCTTGGTGTAGGAATTAATTTTGCCGCCGATACGCTTAATCTGTGTGATGTTTTTGTAAATCGATATGCGTTTCCTCACGATGCACCGGAGATGCGTGAACTTGCCGAGATAACTTTTGGAGCTAAAATGCAAAAAGTACCGTTTATGAAAGAAATGGTGGCAAAAAAAATCATTGATAGATTAACAACCAACAATCAGCAAACACAAGAGATTATTGTAGAATTATTGCAACGGCGATCTGCAGGGAAAAAAATAACACAAGCCTTAGAGGAGATAGAGATTTACCTGAATAAATTGAAAGCACATTACTTAAATCGAAAAAGTTACTATTTGTGTTGTCGATATGGTGAAAAAATTAAAGATGATGCATTGGTACGCAAAATATATTCTTTACATAAAATGCTTTCCGGTTCGCAAGTGGTTGAATTAACAGATATATTTGCGAGGATAAGCGATTTGCAAGAAGAATTTGAAGATTACGCATCAATACATCAATTACTTGAATATAATCAAGAACAATATTCTGCTATTCGGGGCTTATTGGAAGAAATTTATTTTATAGCTCACAAAGGACCATCCGGCTTACTTGCCAAATTGCAAACTATCAAAGATTCATACCTTGCTCCTCCTGAGCCTGATGTTGAAGAAACTGAAGTTTCTAAGCACGATCAGCTATCTCTTTTTGAAGAGTAGATAAGAATTTATCGGCCTTAACGGTTTCTTGTTTTTTCGTTTTATAGCTGCGAATGGCAAGACTTTTTGCTTTTACTTCCTTGTCACCGACAACGGCCATGTACGGTATTTTTTTCATTTCCGCATTCCTGATTCGTTTCCCCAATGTGTCATCCGAAAGGTAAATCTCTGCCTTTATGCCCGCTTCTTTAAACTTCTCAAGCATTTTTTGCGCATAAGCTTCATGTGTTTCCGCAACCGGAACGAAGACGATTGGTGTTGGGGCCAGCCATGCCGGGAAGGCACCTCCGTAGTGCTCAATCAAAACACCAATAAAGCGTTCAAGAGAGCCCAGTAAAGCTCTGTGAATCATAAACGGGGTATGATCCTCTCCATCTTCTCCCACGTAAGTCATTCCAAATCTAGAAGGAAGATTGAAATCGAATTGAATAGTTGAAAGCTGCCATTTTCTACCTATTGAGTCGGCTACTTTAACATCGATTTTTGGGCCGTAGAAAACGGCTCCTCCAATATCGTATACATAATCTTTAAATCCGGATTTTTCCAAAACTTCTTTTAATGTGTTTTCCGCTTGTTCCCATCGATCATCTTCTCCAATGAACTTATCTTTATTTTCCGGATCACGGACACTTACATTCATTTCAATATCTTTGAAACCGAATGTATTTAAAATATAGAGCGTTAAATCAAGTGCTTTTTCAAGTTCTTCTTTCAGTTGATCCGGTCTGCAGATAATATGCGCGTCATCTTGTGTGAATCCTCGTACCCGTGTGAGGCCGTGAAGCGTCCCGCTTCGTTCGTAACGATAGACGGTACCCATTTCCGTCCATCTAAACGGTAAATCGCGATAACTGCGCATAGAGGCGTTATACATTTTAACGTGTAAGGGACAATTCATTGGTTTTAATCGATATTCATCTTCATCAATCGTAAGCGATCCATACATGCTATCTCCGTAAAAGTCCAAATGGCCGGAATGATTCCATAATGCAACATTGGCAATATGAGGGGTACATACCGGTTCATAACCGTTTGCCAAGTAGGTGTTAAAGGCAAAATCCATGATTTTATGTCGTACGTAGGCCCCCTTTGGCAGCCATAACGGAAGACCCGCGCCTACCTCTTCATCGAACATGAAAAGGTCAAGATCGGTTCCAAGCCGTCTGTGGTCACGTTTTTTGGCTTCTTCAAGTTGTTTTAAATACGTATTAAGCTCTTCTTTTGTCGCAAAACAAACGCCGTAAATACGTTGCAGCATAGGTCTTTTTTCATCTCCGCGCCAATAAGCACCGGCTGTATGTGTTAATTTAAAGGCCCCTATTTTCCCGGAACTTTCCAGATGAGGGCCTTCACACATATCAACAAAGGTGCCTTCGCCTTTTTGATTTATATTTTCGTAGAATGTAATGCTGTCAAAACCTTCTTTTTGTAGGTCGTGTGCAGCTTCCGCTTTATAATCTTGATTAATCTTTTTCAAAAATGTAATCGATTTATCAATAGGCTTTTCCATCATTTTAAACTTCTGATTTTGCTTAATGATGTGTTTCATTTTCTTTTCCAAAAGAGGTAAGTCTTCAGGGATAAGCGTGCGGGGCAGCTCAAAATCATAGTAAAAACCGTTTTCAATTGCCGGTCCGAAACCGAGCTTTGCTTCGGGAAACATTTGCAAAACCGCCTGTGCAAGCACGTGTGCGCATGAATGCCTCATTTTTTCTATATCCGGCTTGGCAGAAGTCTTTTTAGCCATAATAAAGTAAGGTCAAGTGATTATTTCCGTTACTAACAATAGACAAAGTGCACTATTGAGTCAATACGCGCACTTTGTTATTATGCAGTAGATTAAGTTTTACCTATGTGGCTGGAGAAAATTCAACTGGAACAATTTAGAAATTATCGGCAATTGGAGTTATCATTTAATGCCGATGAACGCGTACATCTGATTATAGGTGATAACGCACAAGGAAAAACCAATTTTTTGGAGGCCATTTTACTATTGTCTATGGCTAAATCGTTTCGTACTGTCCATCATCATGCTCTTATTCAGTGGGAACAAGACTATATGAGGACCGTAGGCACCGTACGTGTCGACAATGTGCCTTTGTCGCTGGAGTTTTTTGTTAGTCTTGCGCCTGTAGACAAAAAAAATCTACGAAAAAATGGTGTTGATGTACCGATAAAAGATTTCATCGGACAACTTAACAGTGTTCTTTTTCAGCCGGAAGATCTTAATATGCTTTATTTGTCTCCTTCGTTACGGCGAAAATATATTAATAGCGTTTTGTCACAGACCGATCCGCTCTACTTTGATTCATTGATAAATTATAATCGTTTGATTAAGCAGCGAAATAAAATATTGGCGCTAATAGATGAAGGTAACGCTTCTTTGGAAGAATTATTGGTATGGGATGATAAAATTGCTGAATACGGATCTTATGTTTATCGTAAAAGAAGTGAATTTGTTGACTATTATAATACTATTTTATCGCAAAGATATAATAATATTGCGGAGACCGATCAGCAAATTGCCATTGAGATGCACTGTTCATTCGGCGAAGTGCCAACACAAAAAGAGCACTATCTTTCTCTGTTACAGAATTGCCGATCAGGCGATTTACGCTATCAGCAAACAAGAAAAGGTCCTCATCGCGATGATTTACATTTCTTTTTTGATAAGAAAAATGTAAGTGAGTTTGCTTCGAGGGGGGAGATGAGAACCCTGCTTATTGCTTTAAAATTGGTTGAAATTGAATTTCTGAAAAAACAAACGGGTAATAATCCTATTTTATTGCTTGATGATGTGTTTTCCGAACTGGATAAAAAGCGACAAAAGGCTTTGATAAAGGTTATAAGTGGATATCAGTCTTTTGTGACAACAACACATCATGATTTCCCTATTGACGATGCACGTATTATTGAAATAAAAGAAGGAACAAGGTGCTGATATAGTGATCAGCAAAGAGAGGGCGCGTTGGCCAGAAAGGCGAAAACATGTTATAATATACATAGTAATTAGTGCATAATTCATGGGAAATATTGTCCTCACAACAAAAATAGCAGTACTCTTGATTGCCTCCTTACTTTCGTTTGTCCCAATTTTTTTGTGGGGATATCATTTTTATCGTAAGCATCCCGAAAAAGAGAAATATGTTATTATTACCTTTGTTGCGGGGGTTTTGTCGGTCATACCTCTTCTTGTATATAAGTTTTCATGGAATTTTTTCCCGTGGATAAATGCTTTCATTTGGACTCGTAATATTCAAGCTGATTTATTGGGGTTTTCCACTTTTGTTTTTGTGCCGTTTTCAATTGTTGTAACTTTTATGCTTGTTGGCGTTATAGAAGAGATTTCTAAGATTGTCGCGGTACGCGTTGCAGACGTGAAAATCTTTAAAAGCGTGGATGATGTGATCGAATTTGCTATTATTGCCGCTCTCGGGTTCGCTTTTATAGAGAATATTATTTATTTTTATAATATTATTCATATTCGTGGTTTTGAACAACTTTTATTTCCTTTTATCTTCAGATCGCTTTTTTCAACATTTGCTCATGTTATGTTTTCGGGTATTTTTGGTTATTACTACGGGATTGCTCATTTTGCCGATCAGGAATTAAAAGATGAAATGCGAAAGAAAAGACATCCGCTCTTAAAATGGTTCCATGCGCATTTTCATATTAAAAAAGCAACATTATTTAAAGATGAAAAAATCCTTGAAGGGCTTTTGTTAGCCAGTATTTTACATGCGGTATTTAATATTTTCCTCGAAATGGGATGGTCGTTTCTCATTATACCGTTTTTATTCGGTGGATATATGGTATTGAATTATTTGTTGCATAAAAAAGAGTGTTTGAAGCAGTGGGGTAGAATTTAATAAGAAATATTACTGAAAACTTGATTTGTTAGCATGATTATGATATTTTGACTGCTGCACTTTTTTTGTGCGAACCAGTTTAATAAGTATAACAAAATACGATGGTAATTGATAAAATTGTTGTTAAAGGAGCTAAAATTCACAATTTGCAGAATTTGAGCGTTGAAATTCCGAAAAACAAATTGGTTGTTATGACCGGTTTAAGCGGATCGGGAAAATCTTCATTAGCATTTGATACTATTTATGCCGAAGGGCAAAGGAGGTATGTTGAAAGTTTGTCGACATATGCGCGTCAATTTTTACAGCTTATGGAAAAGCCCGAAGTCGATTCAATAGAAGGCTTGTCTCCTGCAATTTCCATTGATCAAAAGACATCATCGCGAAATCCGCGATCGACAGTGGGAACGGTTACGGAACTTTATGACTTTTTACGACTTTTATATGCGAAAGTTGGGGATCCTCATTGTCCGAAGTGTGGCGAGCCAATTAGTAGACAAAATGTATCTCAAATTGTCGACACTATAGCTGAAATGCCCGAGGGTAAGAAAATAATGCTGTTAGCGCCTGTTATCCGTGACAAGAAGGGTCAGCATCAAAAAGTATTCGAAAAGATTAAGAATGACGGTTTTGTGCGCGTGCGTGTTGATGGCGAAGTGGTTAATGTACTAAATATCCCCGATTTAGATGAAAACAAAGGGCATTCTATAGAAATAGTTGTAGATAGATTGGTCGTGAAAAATTTCAAGGAAATAACAAAAAAATTATCTTCCGGAGAAGAGATAGAGGTGCCTAATCCGGACAGAACACGCTTGGCAGATTCGGTCGAAGTGGCACTTAAATACGGAGAAGGCCTTATGATGGTAATGGACAAGGATTCAGGTGAAATAGAAACATATTCTGAACTTTTTGCGTGTGATGCGTGCAATATTAATATTTCGGAAATTTCACCACGTACTTTTTCATTTAATTCCCCACATGGCGCGTGTAAAACATGCCATGGGTTAGGAACCAAGCTTGAAATAGATCCGGAGCTTGTATTGCCGAATAAAAAATTAACACTTGCCGAAGGTGCTATAACACCATGGTCGGCTACAACATCGCATTTGTCATGGTACAATCGTATACTTGAGGCGGTAGCTAAGGCGTATAATTTTTCAATGAGTACTCCGGTTGGGAAGTTGAGCGATGATATCATACAAATAATTTTATATGGAACAGGAGAAAAAAAATATAATGTCGCTATTAAGCGTAACGAAGAGGGATCTGCTTTCTCCGGAGAATATAAAACAACATTTGAGGGCGTTATTCCAAACCTGGAACGGCGTTACCGTGAAACGGATTCTGATTACATTAGAAAGAAAATCGAACAATTTATGCGTATTTTAGATTGTCCCGAATGCAAAGGGAATAGATTGCGTGCAGAGGCTTTAGCGGTTTTAGTCGGGGAAAAATCAATTATTGAAGTGACCAATATGTCGATAAAAGAGGCAATTGATTTTTTTCAGCATCTTTCGTTAAACAAAATGAAGCAAAAAATTGCTAAACAAATATTAAAGGAAATTTCGAGCAGGTTATCTTTTCTTGAAAATGTTGGATTGAGCTATTTAACCCTTAATAGAGCGGCAAACACTCTTTCGGGTGGTGAGGCGCAACGTATTCGTTTGGCAACGCAAATAGGATCGCGTCTATCCGGGGTTTTATATGTTCTTGATGAACCATCTATAGGTTTGCATCAAAATGACAACGATAAGCTTATTAAGACCCTTGTTTCTCTTCGAGATCTTGGAAATACGGTTATCGTTGTTGAGCATGATATCGATACTATGCTTCAGGCCGACCATATTCTTGATATTGGCCCGGGAGCGGGTAAACACGGAGGAGAAGTTATTGCTCAAGGCACACCGCAAGATATCATGAAAAACCCCAATTCGGTTACAGGACAATATTTGTCCGGAGAAAAAGAGATATCTGTGCCCAAAAAACGACGAAAGGGAAATGGAAAGAAAATTTATATCAAAGATGCTCATGAGCATAATTTGAAAAATATCGACATTGAATTGCCATTGGGGGTTTTTATAGGAATTACAGGTGTTTCGGGTTCGGGTAAATCAACATTAATTAATGATATTTTAGTTAGAGAGATGGGCCGCGTTATTAATGGCTCAAAAGCAAGACCGGGTAGACATGGTGAAATAAAGAATATTAAGCATATTGATAAGATTATCAATATTGACCAGTCTCCTATAGGAAGAACGCCTCGTTCTAATCCGGCAACATATACAGGTGTGTTCACAGACATTCGTGATCTTTTTGCAAATACGCCTGAAGCGCGAATGCGCGGATACAAGGCCGGGCGATTTAGCTTTAATGTTAAAGGTGGCCGTTGTGAGGCATGTAATGGAGATGGTATGAAGAAAATTGAAATGCACTTTCTCCCCGATTTATTTGTCACATGTGATGTATGTAACGGTAAGCGATATAATAAGGAAGCTTTGGAAATTACTTACCGTGGGAAAAATATTTCCGATGTGCTTTCTATGACGGTAGATGAGGCTTTAGAGTTTTTTAAGGCAATACCTTCCGTTAAAACGAAACTCAAAACCTTGAGCGAGGTCGGACTGGGATATATTCATCTCGGTCAATCGGCAACAACGCTTTCGGGTGGTGAAGCGCAGCGTATAAAATTGTCATCTGAGCTTTGCAAGCGATCAACCGGAAAGACATTTTATGTTCTTGATGAGCCTACAACCGGTTTACACTTTGATGATGTCAAGAAATTGCTCGAAGTGTTAAAACGACTTGTCGAAAAAGGGAATACGGTTTTAACTATCGAGCATAATTTAGATGTTATAAAGTCCGTAGATCACATTATAGATCTTGGACCCAATGGGGGCGATGAGGGCGGTAAAGTAATTGCCACAGGAACTCCTGAAGAGGTTGCAAAGGTAAAAGGGTCGTATACAGGTGAATGGCTAAAAAAATATTTATAGAAGGAATAATATAAGGTTTGTCATCATTTCTTTTTGCGATGTGTTATTTTGAATGCACCTTGCTTGCCAAAATGTCGTTGGCGATTTCAACAAACGCTTCTTTATAAGCCATTTAATTTACTTAAGACGACAAAATTACTCAAGAGTGTCCATATTTGCCTTTTTAGCGTAAAAATAGAGGAAATTCGATAAAGTTTAATTAAGTTTAATAAAGTTTAATGAAAGGGGGTAAAGTTAAAGTAAATTAAAATAAGCTTGCCAAAACTATTGAAAAATGACTTAAGTTATGATATATATAATAACGCTTTTTGAAATTTAGGCATGTTGTATAAAACTTGAAGGAATTTGCTAAAAGTGGTAAGATTTAAGTAGAATTTATTTATTTTGTCCAGAATTAAATTTATTAAATTGATACCCGATAAATTACTTACCTCAGAGCAGGTTTCTAAAATCCTCCAGGTGCACACTTTTACTGTTTTGAAATATTTGAAAGCAGGGAAACTTAAAGGTATAAAGCTGGGAAGAGTATGGAGGATACGTGAAAGAGATGTTGAGCGGTTTCTCGAAGAAAGATCCATAGCTTCTAAAGAACCTAAAAAAAGTGAAACACCTAAGAAAGAAGAAAACAATGAAGAAGTACAAGAAGAAGTAACAACAACTATGCCGGAAAATCAAAGCGACCATTATATCTTAGAGTGAAAATCCTACTATGATCTTCAATTGTATCAGTTGCGGTAAAGCTGTTTCGAGCCATCGCGATATCTGTCCTTATTGTAAGACAGACATCACTGACATTAATTGCAAATTAAATAGACCACAGCGTGACCATTTGATAAAAACGAAACTGAAAGGAACTATTTTGGCGTTAGTGCATCGTTAACATTGTAATACGACCTCTTAAAATACAAGCCCTAGAAAAGCCTTAGCAAAAAACTCCCCACAACATTCCTTCGGGAGTTTTTTGTGCTATTGGCATTGTCGATCGGCAGACTCTTTAGCACATCGCTTAAGGTCTTCCAGTGGCTTGTAAGAGTCTTTTACTATCTTATCAAGATCCTTTAATACCTTTTCATAGCTCTCGGCAAGGCTATCTCCACCATGTTTATACAAGGCTTCGTATTTTGCGGTTAACGACGCCTGTTGTATTTTTTCTTGATAATCTTGTTTGTTTTCTTCTATTGCAACGGTAAGTTGATCAATAGTTGGTTCGGTTCCGGTTTCCTGCGTTGTTTGATTGAAAATTTCTTCAGGATTTTTTTGTGCTTCTATTGATTCTTTTTGCGCTTGTTCGAGATTTTTTATAAAATTCTGCATACCTTGCGGCGGCTTGTTAATCGCCCTGTCGAAATCTGCTTTAACCGCTTTTGAACTTGCTTGCATTGATTTCAAGGTCTCGACAAGTTTATCCCATCTGTCTACAAGTTGCTTTATGCTTCCGTCACTACACCTCTGATATATTGATGAGAAGTTTCCTTTATATTTTGTTTGATAGCGGTCGAACAATATATCGAATTCTTCTTTGGTAAAATCAAGACCCGTATCAACATATTTTTCTTTTAATTGTTTATAAACTTTTTCTTCCGAAATAAGTCTTCCTCCTTTATCTGCAAAAGAAACAAATAAGCGCAGGTAATCAAGTTCTAACTTCAATTCGTAAAAACGTGTTTTGAGTGGTCCAACTTGGTCATCGTCACATGCTAAAATGGCTTTGCGAAGGGCTGAACGAGTTGTATCAATTTGCTTAAGTACATATTGTATATCCATGTAATAACATGTGTTTCGATTATATCGGATCAGGATGTCGGTCCAGTATTCTAAAAACTCATCAACGGAAATTGTTGAAGAAATAAACGTATCCCATTCGGTAAAGCAAGAAGTGTTTAATGAGATTGTTGTTTCTTGTGCACGAACATGTTCCGTACCCAGAGTTGCAACGCTTACTATTAAAAGTATTCCTATGGTTCCTATTTTTCGTATGATGCTTTTTTTCATATATTATTGGCAATAAGATTTATTGGCGATATTGTTGCATGGCTTTTTCATTTCTTTTAATTTCGTTAATATAGTTTGAAAAGATTGCTTCATTGTTTCCATTTCATTAATAACCATTTGATATTCAGTATTGTTCAGTTCCGTCCTGTTCTCTTGTTTTTTTGTCTCCGCATTTTCGGTAACTTTTTCTTGTGTTTGCTGTGTTCTATTGGAAGCTCGTAACGAAACATTGTTAAGGCTTGGATTATCGGGTGCGGCTTGAAGTGCCTCTTTGACACTTCTATCTTCAAGTTTGGTTTCGGGTGGAGGGTTGTCAGTATTGTAGAAAAAGACATTAAGTCGTTCTTTTAGATTTATCCATTCTTTATTGATATCCAATTTTACATATTTATCTTGATTTGCTTGTCGCGGAGGTGTAACCGCAAGCAAAATAATATTCATATTTACCGGTATATTGCTATACGAGGCCTTACATTTTGGTACTTCTAAGAGGTTTCCTGTTAATTTGTTTGCCGATAGAGGTTTGCTTAATAATTTATCGAGTGATTCATTTATTTTTTGCACATGACATGCAATGCAATTATCCGTTTTTCCGTGTGCTTTTGCCGCTTTTAAATCGAAAGAGATATCTATGCAGTAAAAGGCGCCGTCAGGACATAAATATTTTGATGGCCATGGATCGCTTTCCGCTTTTGGAAAGTTTTCCGCATTTACAGGCTCATCTCCTTGATAGTCTTCATTGGACGAATCTCCTTCTTCACCGTTTGTTTTCTGTCTATCTTCATATTCGGAAAGCGCTTCATTAAGCGCTGATTCTTCGCCTAAACATTGTAAAGCGGAAAAGCTGTTATCGCTCTGGGTAGCGCTTTGTTGAGTTGTTTGATCCGTTGAGGTTGTATCAAATAGTTCTTCAATCAACTTCTTTTCTTCTTCATCGGTAAAATTAAAATCCGGGGCCGTAAATTGTCCGCCAAATTCACTAGTTGAGGCTTCATTAAATAAAATAACTTCAATAATTGTTAGATCATATAATATATCAAATTCTGAGTTTGATGTGTCTCCATCCATGAATACTTCGCTTGGCTTTGTTTCCATAGTAAGTTCACTGCGGATATTTTCCGTTTCTAAAGTACGTTGGTAATCATTTGCTATTTTCTGGTATTGTAACAGTACTTTGTTTAGATCCGCGTTTTTATCATCTTTTATAATAGCCGATAAATCTCCTTCTTGAACAAGCTTATTGATTTGATCTTCAGTCATTGAATAAGTGCTGGAAACGTTTTTAGCAGCTTGTTCTTTAGGTTTATCATTTATATCTTTATAGATCTGCAGATACATGTCTTGTGCAAGCGCTGTTTTGGATTTACCTTCAAACTCCTCAATAAGTTCATCAACGGGACTTGTGGCAGCACAAGCTGCATTTATGCTAATAAACGAGTAAATAAAGATGATCGATATGTATTGCAGTATTTTTTTCATAGTTATTAGGTGCATTGTGTTGTGGTAGCATCAATGAATTTTCCGGGTAATTTGTCAACTTCTTCCCGGAACTCAATGAGCTTTTTATTATATTTTGTTATACTTTCAATAATTTTTTCATATTGCAAATGCATACGGTAAGCAGCTAAAAGCTCATCATACGTCTTTATGCTTATATCAAGGGCTTTTTTTGATCTATCAAGTTCATTTTTTATTTCATTGTGTTCGGCGATAGTACGAAGTGCCAATTGATCAACGGTTTCTTCT
This sequence comes from uncultured Candidatus Peribacteria bacterium, assembly GCA_964585825.1. GTDB lineage: Bacteria > Patescibacteriota > Gracilibacteria > UBA1369 > PNNO01 > PNNO01. The sequence continues at coordinate 16,143 of CAZPFH010000001.1, read as the reverse complement.
TCTTGCGGATTTGTAACCGCCTTCCTTTTCCCGAGGGCGGCATTATAGAGATCATATTCTTTGGCGACTGTCATAGCTAAACAATAAGTACTGTAGTTGTTTTCGCTACATTCATCATTTTTTGGTATTTCGGTTGTACCATTACCATCTTCTCCTTGCTTTAAAAGAGTTAACTTGGCGTTAAATATTTCATTAATACGTTTATGATAAGATTTCTCAACTTCTTGAATGGTTTTATCCGGTGTATCGTACGGATTTATAGTTGAATTCGCACGTGATATGATCGATGCATAACAGATGAATAGACTCACTGTTATGATAAGAATGCCGATTTGTAGACATTTTTTTATTGTGTTTTTCATAAGCATTGTTTAACGAAACATGGAATGCGATTTTCCAGCGAATTCCATTTGCCCAACATTTGAGTGATATTAAAAACCAATGTGTCTAGTTTTTTGTTTATTTGCTGCAATTTTGTCATGTATGCGGTGCTTGTTTTAATATTTGATGTTTGTTTATAGTAGCTTTTTAACAACAATTCCATTGTTTGAATTTCTTCATCCATTTTCTTTTTACATGATAAATTGTCGTGCGTTTCACTGAAAATGGCTTTTCCGGTTTCGGCGAAGTATGTTTTATATTTATCGCGAAGGTCTTTTTTGTAGAGCTCAAATCGCTTTAAAGCCAGATCAAGAAGTGAAGTGTTTGTTTTTTTACTTTGAAAATGTTGCGTTAGATATTCACGAAATTCAGTTGTTTTCTCTTCCATGAACGGTTTCATTTCTTCAACACATTTCGTATCTTTAGTACTTAAATCTGATTCTTGGGCATGTACTATTCCCGTATGAAACGAGAATACTACAGTAATTAGAATAGCGATGATACTTGGTATGCGATTATTTTTCATAAATGAGTTCGTTACTTTTGGTAAATATTGTAGAGAGATCGGGTGTACCTATAACGGTAAAGAAAATATCTCCCGGAATCAGATCTGCTTTGTGATCGACTGCTGATATACATGGACATGAATTGCATGGCTCAGTTAGTATATAGATGCCTTCTTCAAGGCCACTTCTCGGATCGGTGTCTTCAGCAGACGGGTCATCTGAAGGATCGATTAGATCTTCGTCTGCGTCAGGCAAGTCGTCTGAAGGGTCTAGAGGGTCGGTCCCTCTTTCAACCTCTATTCCATCCATTATACCACCATCATCGGTGTCGGGGTCAAATGGGTTGGTACCGAAACGATATTCATCCAGATTAGTTAACCCGTCATTATCGGGATCGTTTGTGGCATTACTTGGATCGAACGGATTAAGTCCATTATCCAATTCCCACACACTTGGCATACCATCGCCGTCATCATCAATATCATAGCAATCAAAAGCCTTTAATACTCGGTCAGCCATAGCGACAAATTCTGCTCGGGTAATTGGTTTGTTTGGAGACTGCGCTTCTTCGGGTGTAACAATATAAGTTTCATTAACAGCACTTTCTTCAAGCAATATCGGTGTCAAATCTTGTGCTATGTGCATATATGGCGTATACCATGGGGAATTATCGATTTCAGTTATGCCACGTAATGTGATAATTTTTTGTTTTTCCAGAGCTTCCAATACAATTTTTACAGCTTCCGCTCGAGAAATACTAATATCAGGTTTGAATGGGGAAAGCCCTGTTGCCGCATCAATTTCTCCTAAATATCCCGTAACGAAGCCTTGATAAACAGCTTCTTTTATTACTGCGTAATAATAATCTGTTTCCGAGTACGTGATGTCTGAGAAAAGAGATGGTGGCTGATAACTTTCCGGTCGCGGTATAATACAAAGCATTTTCAAGATAATGTCAGTAAAATCTTTTCTGGCAATAAAGGTGTCCGGATTAAAATATATTCCTCCATTTTCATTTGTTGCACGTAATATATTTTTTTGTGATAAATCTAAGATGGCATCATAATAGGGGTGATCAGGGTTAACATCATCAAACGGTGATATTGCCGGTTTTGTTGGATCTTTTCCAAAAGCAACTTCTTCGCTATCGCTATAGCCGTCATTATCCGAATCGGCATTATGCGGATTGGTTCCCAATCGAAATTCCTCGAGATTAGATAATCCGTCACCGTCACTATCAAGCAGCGCATCTTTTGGGTCGAGTGCATCAAAGCCATACATGAACTCAAAATAATCCGGCATACCATCATTATCTTGATCTGACATCTTGTCTCCTTCAGAAGGTATATCCAGTTCGTCTCGATCCATAATTTCAGCCGGACGATTATTGTTAATGGCAAAATACATTTCATTTATAACCGACCCTTCATAAAGCATTTCTATTGTTAGAGGGTCAGCTTGCCCTGCTGCTTTCATTTGCAAGTCAAGTTTTTCATCAAAGAAGTAGACATTGCCGCCGGAATCTATAATAGACATTCGAGTGTCTGTCGACGTGTCGATAAGCTCAGCGGCTCCGGTAAAATTCGGATCTGAAGCCGGTAATGGTTTTAAGTTTAAAGTGTCATTTATATTGCTATCTTTAATATGTACGCCTTCAAATTCTTCAACCGTTTCATTGGTGTAATTGATTTGGTTATCATCAATGGTTACATCAGTGTTTTGATCCGGGATTAGCAAAATAGTGAGAAGCAATAAGTCGGTTAATTTTTCTTTTACAACAAGTCGTGTTGGCATAGATGGGGGCATCGCTTCCAACACATCGACATAATAGCGCTCGTCAACAATAGTTATTCTTCCTGTTTTGTCGTCTATTTCAGCTATAATATCACCATCTATATTGCGAAGGAGCAACGTATCTTCAAAAATGAGTTTTTGAATACTGAACTCGCCTTTTTCATCTGTTAGATACATACCGTTTTCATTTGCTTCTTCGGTTATAAGTTGTGTTTGTAATCCATCTCGATTTCGAATGAGCGCAAGAGGGATATCTTGTGCTACGGGATCTATGGATCCGGTAATCACTTCTTCTGTGGCCGATGCGTTGTCAAGGGTAATGGTCGGGATGATAACGTTAATATTAATTGTTTGTTGCCCTCGGTTTTGGGATTCGTCCAAAACATTTAAAACTATGGTATGCGTGTCTATTTCTTCAAAAGGTCCAAGCTGAAAGTGCGGAATGTTTTTCGGCTCATTAATAATATCTATGTCATTTGTGCTATCTCCATCATTATCAGTATCTGTTTCCGGATCAATGTCCAGATAATATGTTGTAATACTTCCTTCGGTGTCGAATGATTTGGATGCATCAATATCCAGTGTTTGATAAATAATGACCTCTTTTTCGGATTTTCCGGCTTCCGCATAAGGTTTTTGTTTGTCCGAACACAATTGAGGAGCGAATAACTCAACTTCCGACGGGTTGCTCCTATTTCCTTGTTCGTCAAAAGAATAAATTTGTCCGTAGTAATTTCCTTCAGGTATATCTATACTGAGGAAGGGATTGCTTGAATCAACAAGTTCTTCTAATTGCAATGTGTCTTCCGGGCCAAGATATGTTCTGGCACCGTTTATAAATGCAAGAGTGCTATATCCTTCTTTCATGGTTATGGAGTCGCCAAAGCTTACAAGCATACCGGCTGATAATTCTTTTTCTACGATTTCTTGAGATTGACTATCAATTATTTCCACTTTTCCCGATGCTACACGTAATGTAAGGTCATATGCGTACTGTGTCGAAATAGGTAAAATGGTGTTTTTGCTTAAAGTGAGAATTTGTTTGTTTTTATCCGGAGGTGTAAGTGTGAATACGCTATCTTCCATAACATGAATAACTTGTCCATTATGAACTTTAGTTGAGGAAGAATTTGATGTTACCGTATAACGAGGAGTAGTTTTTATTGTTGCTTTGCCGTTAAGACTTTGGACGTAGCCGATACCTTCGCTCTTTGTTGAGGCGAAGAAATAACTTTCTTTATCAAGTCCTATAATATCTCCATTTTTGTATTCAAGAACTACATCTGCCTCTTCATTAATAACGCGGGAACCTTCTTGTAAGAAAATATTAGTGAAAAAATTGCTTTTAAACGCTGCTTTCCCGTAATGAACGATTATTTCAAAATTGCCCGGTTCGTACGATGGGAGGGTTAAACTTGTATTTGGTCCGAGAATAACTTGGCTACTGTCGGTGAAGGTTATGACAACACGAGTATTTGCATCTTCGCCGGTCGTGATAGTGTCATCGAAGCCGTAATACGAAGAAGTTTCGCCGTTAACTGTAAATGAACCTTCTACAGCCGTTATTTCAATATCGTTGTTTATGCGACCGACAGTTGTTTTTGTATCAATGTTTTCCAATACTACAATTTTATCTGAAGGAGTGTAGGTTGTACTGTCCATATCGTTTAGTGAATCTTTATAAATAATTTCATATCCCGCAATTGAACCTGATGATGTACTGTCCCAGCCGAAGTCGGTCGAGGTTCCTGAATCATAGGTCGTTTCAAAACCGTGTACCGATTCACTTGCCGGTATAAAATCGTTAACGGTATATACTGTTGGGTTGGTTGCGTTATACATAAGATGCATACTGTCTTTTGGCTTCTCATAGTTTTCTTTCAGGTAAATGTTGCCACCGTAAGAATAAATAATGTCTTCATCGGAGTCATTGTCTATATCTGCGATAACAGCATGATTTGGTAATGAACTTTCTCCTTCATACATAAGAATTCTCTCATTTACCCCTGTTTCTTCATTATATACGTAAAGGCCTTCGATTGATTGACCGCTTTGTGCTCCGGTTGCCGTTTCCTGGTCAACGACGGCATCTGAAATGGCATTGGTATTTAATGCTAATAAGCGTTTTCCATATTCACGTATTTCAGAAAAACTTTCTTGTTTTTCAGATTGAGGATTATATGAGATTTGTTGTGGCTTGCGATCTGCTACTCGTCGTTTTGTTAAATGATCACCTAATGTGGTTGCCTTTGCTTCCATGGCGATGAGTTCTTTTATATCAGTATATTTATATTCCGATAAGAGCGTTGATTGATTATCTACATATGCTATCAATCCCTGTCGCAGACTTACCAGCGTATTGGTATTCATGATGTCGGGCAAATCTTCTTTTTTTAGTGCTGTTTTTATATCTTCAAGAGAGCGATTTTGTACTGTTGAATCGGTAGATATATATGATTGATTTGCAATAAGGTGATATGATTCCGGCAGAGAGTCGATATACTGTTCTTGTATATCCGCGGCATGTTGCAGGAGTGCGATTGCCTTAAGGTATTCGTTGATAATGACATATGTCAGAGTTCCTTCTATATCTGCTTCAGGCACAGAAACTTCTTGTGGTTTTTCTGCGACATCGGTTGCAATCTCATTCCATTGTTTTGCTACGTTTTCAACAGATTCATATATTTTTTCCGTTTCCAATCTGAAATCCATTTTACTGGTAACCTTAATTTTTTCGACAAAAGGGTAGGTGAGTGAAGGTGATTGAAAATTGAATGCCAGATCCATAGGGAAAACTCCATCAAGAGAGCGCGCCGTTAATGCTTCAATATGTGTTTTTAGTTTGGATTCAGGAATAGGAAGTATTGATTTTTTTAACATGCAGACAATTTTGATAATTTTGCCTATGGCGCTTAATCCTGATTTTATCGGACCGGCAATATCCGGTATTTTTGGTGGTTTTGGTATATCCGGCAGTTCGGGCATCGGAATAGGAGGCAGGTCCGGTAGCTCAGGCAGTTCTGGCGGTTCGGGAAGAGTTGGTATGCTTGGTAAAGTTGTGCCTACTTTAAGACTGTCGATTGGTGGATTAATTTGCGGTAGGTCCGGCAAAGTAAGGGGCGGAATATTCGGAAGAATTATCTCTTCAGGACGAAACGTAACATCGGGCCAAATAATTTTGTATCCCAATTGTATTTTTGAAAAGTCAAAATAGAAATCCGGCCATTTTGGGAAAGGGATAATTGGTATTTCAGGCAATGCTCCTGTCAGGGTTGTAACAAGTGTTTGGAAAAGCGTGTATCTGTCCGATGTACAAGTGTCGCAATTTTTTATATATTCTTTCATCATATTGTTCAATTCTTCCCATATCCCCAATATGTCTTTGATTTCAGTTATCAAATCCGTCCACCCTTTAACGCGGAGCATTTGTTTTTTAAAGTAGCCGCCCATATAATTGATTATTGTGTCGATATAACAGATAACCTGGGTTAAATACTTTGTTTGTATTTCGCGCCATTCGAGGATTTTGCGCGGCAATTGTTTATATTCTTCGAGAATTTTTATGTTTTTTTCGACACTGTTAATGGTGTTTTCCACGTCACCAACAGCTTTTATACAGGTTTGTTTTGTTGCTTGATCTGCGTTACACGGCCATTTGAGTTCTGCTCTTTCGAGCTCTCTTTTGGCGTCCGCGACCCATTTTTTCATCTTTGTTTGCATCTTTTCGATTTCTGCTTGCGATAAAGCAGGTATTTTAATAGTGATCGGCCGTGCTTCGATTTCAAGAATAGGTAATTTATTAAGATATGTAAGGACATCGGAAAGATTCTTGAAATCGGCTTTTGGGGGGACTCCGCTAGTGAAAGCATTCGGATCAGGGTATAAAATGTAAAGATCCGGCAAGTCGGCGAGCTTTGTTACGACTTCATCGAGTTGTTTTGCAAACCATCCTGCAATAATATTGACGAAACCGGGTATTCGCGAATTTGTTTTTGAAGATCCGCTTGCTTGATAATTTCCTAAAACAGAACTGCCGGTGACGCCGCCACTGTTTGATCTCCCGGAAACAGAAGGGCCGCCGCCGGGGCCACTGCCACCTCCCAATAAAGATGTACTCGAACCTAAAGAGCTGACAACATTGCCTGCGTTTGCCATAGCGTTACCGAAGGCACCGGTTATTTGATCACATACATCGGGTGGTAATAAAGGAACGGTGATGGACCAACACATGCCTGAAACGCACACGGAGTTACCTAGATTACCCGTCAGTGTCGGACTTAAGAATATTTTTACAGGTTCATATACAAAAACGGGTGTGCCGCTATCTGGAGGGGGTGCGCTGGCTCCCATATTATTATTTTCACCGGGGGCAAAGAAAGCCTTGTTCATAGGTACGGGAAGACACCCTCCATTACAGGTGTAATCTTGAATAGCATTGGAAACGATATCTTTTACATCGTTCAGGGTACCATTAACTTCATCCCAACTGTTTGGGATCCCATCGCCGTCTTCGTCGCCTTCTTTTTGTTCTTTTGCAATATTTTCAATTTCATCGGGTATACCGTTATTATTAAGATCCGTATCATCAAACGGCAATTCGGGTGGATCGCTCGGTGTCGGTTCTGCAACATATTTACCGTATGTCATTCTTCCGTTTTCCGGATTTTTTGAAACTGAATAAAAGAATAACATCTTTCCGGAAGTGTTGTTTTCTGGGCGTACATGAATATCAAGATAGTCATCTTTTGGGAATTCAACGTCATAATTTTTGTTTGTATCAATAGCAATATCGGGAACGGAAATAACCGTTGATTCGTATGTTATTGTTCGCGATTCTCCCGCAGGTATGGAAATTCCGGTAATGACATATGGATTCAAAGTAAGATCGGTTTCAAGAATGGTAGGTGGGGCTTCACATTGCAGACACTGAATCGATTCTTTGTTTATTTCGAGCAAGTCGGGAGCTATGTCACTGACGAAAATATTGTCTATATCGCTAGCACTTGTGTTGGTCAGCGTAATGGTATAAACAATATTGTCGTCTAATGCCAACGAAGATCCGTTAACATCAACTGCTGTTTTTGAAGAATCCGCAGTACCGAAAATCGGATCTGCATCTGCATAAATAAATTCAACTTCAACCGGAGTGGCAAAATCCGCAGGATCTGCTCCAAGTTCTACTAATTGTTCTTGTAATGCGGGGTCGACATCATTGTTTCCCGACGGATCACCTATTTCAAGTTGTATATATTCATAATCAAAGTCATCTTCAAGTGTTGTTTCATCCTCGGTCGGCATACCTTCATAACTAATCAAAACTTCTTCTTTAAGATCAGTTCCGGAACTAATATGATTGCCGACATTTTCAAGCAGTTGACCTTTAGGATTTATGAGACCGTTTTCGTTGTAAAATATACTAATATTGCCTGCAAATTCAGCTGTTATGATATCCGGATAATCATCATTATTTACATCGGCAATGATAAGAGAACTTATTTTATCCTCTATTTCAAGCGGAATATGCACCCTGTTGAGGGCCCCTTCGTTGTTCTCGAAAAGGTAAATACATACTTCATCACCGATACAACTTTCTTGTGTGGCAAAAAGCAAATCATCATATCCGTCATTGTTAAAGTCGGCTGATGCTGCACTGTAAATGCCATTTGCAAGATCTAACAATAAACCTTTGTCTTCATATGGCTCAGCTGACAATTGTCTTTCAAGTAAACGCACGTTACCGTTTTCAAAAGCTACAATAAGGTCGTCAAGGCCGTCGTTATTGTAATCGGCGAGCATGAGTTCTTGTATTGTTTCTTGCGATGAATAAAGTGGCTTGCCAACATCGTCGGTGAAGCCGGATGCTCCGGCAAGATGTTCATTTTTAATGCGAACAGTAGGGTCTCCAAGATTAATAGCCGCATCAGAAACATATGGTTTTGACGATTGCCCGACGCTGTTACCCGCCGCAAAGAAAAGAGAATGTTTGTTATCTCCGTCAAAACCGACACCGAACGATTCATATACGTCTTCAAGCGATGTATATGAAAATCCGGGAGCCTTATCTCTCGGCATATCAATATCCCCGCTTCCTATATGTGCACCTTTTGGGTCTTGAGTGGAAGATGTGGTGTACATAGTGTCGATAAAATATGTCGAGAACGGTTGGAGCTCTTTGATATATATACCTGGAGCATAAGGATATCCCGGTTGATAGACAAAAGTGTTGTCGACAATAGAAATGTCGTTGTTAAGATTGATTGCGAATATAATTTGTGCCACCGAAGTGTTATTATATCCGATATCAAGCGTCAGAAATGGTCCTCCCGATTTACTTACATCTATGACAAAATTATTATCGTTGAGCGTTATAGAGCCATTTTGGCTGACACTAAGTGCTTCAAGGCCGTTTACTGTAATACTTGCTTTGTTGCCTGATTTGTTAAAATTAAATTGTTGATCATTGGTTTTTGGGACAAGGTAGATTCCGTTGCTTAATGTAGTGGTATCATTGACGATTTTTACCGACTGGTCACCCGGATATTGATAGTATATTTCTGCAACATCTTTTTGCGTATCGGGCGTTGAAAGCATAATCCGATTTGGTATAAAGCTACCGTTTGAAGGTAAAAGTTTTGATTCTATTTGGTTTTCATTAGTGATGTCGATGCCACCGTGCGGCATAACGGTAACTAATGAGTCGTTTAGCTTAGCCGGAACAGTCATAGCTGTAATCGCTTGCAGAGTTCCCCTGAAAAGCAGTTCTCCTCCCAAATAATTTTCAGTTTGTGTATCGCCGTATGCACCACCAAGCATGGTGCCATAAAGTGCATGAGGAGATTCTCCGATAAATTCTTCTTGCCTAATAATTTCTATTGCTTGTAATTCAACGGTTCCGGAAATAAGTCCCGGAGAAGAAGCAATAACATGAACCGGTCCTGAAATCTCATTGCCTATTATGTATCCCGATGCTTGTCCTTCTGTACTTACAGTATCTGTTAATCCATCAGTTTTTGCATATTTTTGAGTAGCTTCTGTAATGCGAAAATTAATAGGTATATCGTCTACATGATCGACAAAATTATCATATTGATCATACAATTTTGCTATAATTTCTGTTGGTTGGAGTGAAGAAGCATCAAACTTTTGATCTGCCGGATGCAATTTTATTTTCACCGGTGTATTTGCCTGCATTGTAAGAGTAAGTCTTCCGGGGGCAATGCCCGGTGCCGAAGCGGTGATTTCCAATGGGCCTTTTTTAGTGGACGATGTAAATTCAATTGAAGCGCGTCCTTCTTCCATAGGAATTGTTTTTTCACCAATAAAGTTTCCAACATTCTTGCTTTCATGGTCAAAAGTGATTGATTGACTGAATTGTTCAATACGCTTACCTTCGCTATCAACAGCACGAGCAGTTATAATAACACTGTCTTCGCCATTCGCCCGGATTATTTCTTTATCGGCCGAAAGTTCAAATTCTATATCTTCAAGAGAATCAACTGTCGCCGTATTGTATAAATCATTTACTTTTGCGTGAACAATAATTGATCCCGGTTCTTCCGCCGAATAAAGGTCGACATAAAATGTCCCTTCAAACGATTGTAATTGGACGCCGTCTATGTCTTTTTTAGTATCCGCTTCTTGATCGAGTCTTCCGGGACCGTCATGCCAGACGGTCATTTCGTAAAAGTCATTGTTGACTATATTGCCGTAACGATCTTTGAGAGTTATTGTGATCGGTGTTTTGGAGAGCCCTCCGGCCTTGATAACAGGAGATTGTGCTTGGACTGACAATTGTACCGGTTCAAGAGGCTCTACAAACACTTGATGCGTTTCTATCGGGAGAGGAGACCCGGCACGACTTGCGGTGATATCAACAAGTCCCGCTTTTGTCGTTGAGGAAATCTGTGTTAATGCAACGCCCTCCAGTGCTTTTACTTGGTTTTGTTCAATGTCTACCGTTGTTGTAGATGAATCTTCAATGCTGAATTGTATCGTACTGCTGGAATCATTAATGTTTATGTCGCCGTTTTCATCAAGTATTTCCGCAGCCAGAAATAATCTGCTTTCTCCATCGGCAGGAAGGTTGTTAATATAATTTGGCACTTCTTTAGCTTCGCCTTCCTCAACAATTCTATATGCAGTGTCTTGTATAATGTCACCGAAAGCATGTATCCCTGATTGCAACGAAGGATTGTCTTGATCATCTGATGAATCTAACGGATCGGTCGTTTGTAAAAGGACTTCGTCCCCATCATTGACTCCTCCTCCATCAGTATCGGGGTTAAGCGGATCCGTTTGGTTATTGAATTCTTCTAGATTTACGAGTCCGTCATTATCGTCATCGAAATAAGCATCAGCGGGATCGTATGGATCAAGATTGTATTGCTCTTCCCATTGATTTGTCATGCCGTCATTATCATCATCAAGCAGGAGGTCGTCTGAAGGATCAAAAGGATCTTTATTACGCAATATTTCATCTAAGTCATCGAGCCCTCCACCATCGGTGTCGGCACTGTTCGGGTCGGTATTATATTGATAGTATTCAAAATTATTTGGTAGGCCGTCATTATCATCGTCAATTACATAGCAATCAAAAGATTTTATGGCTTTTTGTACCATCATAGCGAATTCAGCCCTGGTTATTGGTGATTGGATCCATGTACTGAAGCCTTCTTGAGGAAGGGCATGAGGGTAAATATTGTTTTCCTGCGCAGCCATAACATATCGGTAGTACCATGGCTGAGCGGGATCAATGTATTTGGTTGAATCAATACCGGCTGCTTCCAATGTTACTTTAGTGGCTTCAGCCCTGCTAATATAATACTTTGGCTTAAAAAATCCGGTATCTTGATCGCCTTCATAACCGCTGACAACGTCAATGTTTTTTGCTTCTTTGATACAATATTCGTAGTTTGGGTCAATGTCGCTGTCCGGGAAAGGACTTTGATCGTAATTATTATCGACTTCTTCTTTTGTCTGCTCGGAAAATGAACTGCAGTTGGTGCACGTAATACCAAGCACCATTTGGACAAATTCTTCACGGGTAATATTGTCTTGAGGGCGAACCTTATTGTCCGGATGTTGCTGAATAATGCCACGTAGTAGCAAGGTGGTAAATGCTTCATATGAAGGGTCTTGAGGATCAAGATCGGTAAATAAGCGTGTGTCTTTCTTAAGAGGATCATAGCCATAAGTGATTTCCTCGCCATCATTGAAACCGTCTTTATCGGTGTCTTTGTCGATACGATTTGTATTTAAAATAAACTCTTCAAGATCGTTTAAACCATCGTTGTCGGTATCTTTTTCCGATGCACTTTGTGCATATGCGATATTTGCAAAGCGGTCTATTATTTCGTTTATATTGCTTATAAGATTTTCGTGTGTAGTCATTGATCCTAATCGGTAAGCAATACCAATCTGCACTATATCGTTGCCGGCCGCATCTTCAAGTACAAAAAGGTAAGGTTGGTCCGTATTTTCTTCATTGGCAATATCAATAAAATATTCATCGCCTAAGAAGATGTCTCCTTGTGGTGTTATTTTTGCTATGCGCTTTGTGTATTCAGAACGGTTATCGACAATATAGACAACTGCATTGTCGTTATAAATGTCAATATTGTCATTTTGATTGACATCATATACTTGTACTCCTTCAATTGAAGTCAAAGATTGGTCGGTAAACGCAGTGTCTCGAACAGTAACCGTATCTTCACTTGAAAAATCCGGGACAAGAGAGACGCTTGCCATAGTGTTGCCGGATTGCGTTTCGATTATGGCTATACGCATCGGTTGATTGGCCGTTGATTCAAATACCGCAACTTCATATTCCAAATCGATTATGTTGATCTTGCCGGTGTTTGCATCAATTGTGGCGATTGTTTCTTCATCATCGTCCAGTACCAGATAATCTTTTAATATCTCTTCTTCGTATGAAGGAGGTTCAAAAAGTTGTGTTTCATAAGTTAAGAGTCGAATTCTTCGAGCTTCACTTGTTATGGTTAGTACATTTGAAGTTATAGTTTCTTCCGTATTGGTACTGACAACACGTGCCGTAAAATCACCGGCAATATCGGTTGCATTTATGCTAAAGACAGCTTGTCCGTTGACCAGCTTGACGCTGTCTGACCCATAGATACGTGCTTTTGGCGACTCATTGTCGGAAAGAACAAGATAAAGTTCCGTGTATGAATCAAAATAATTTGGTAATCCGGTTGCATCTTGCGCTTCAACATGTAAATCATACGTCTCAGTGCTGCCGGTACGGATCATGTTCGAATTATTTTCAAAACGCAGTTTTAAGACAGTAGTGTTTTCAGCACCGTCCGGAATGCCATTTTCGTTTGAATCACCAAAAATCTCTTTTCTTTCTTCATCAGTAAGATTTTCAATAGCGGTTGCTATATTGTTTTGTCCATCTCCGCATGCGGGCTGAAAACTGAGTCCCTCCGGCAATTTACTGAGTTCCGATAAATATTCCACCAGGTAGACAATCCATTCGGCAAGAGGAATAGCTTCAGAAAGGGCATCGTTATCATCATCGTCTTCTAAGGTTTCTTCAAGTGAAGGGTCCAGTTGTGATTCCGGATCCAGCCATTCGGGATCTTGCTCAATAATAGTAGGGTCTTTATTAAGTGCAAAATGTACCTCGTTAGGATTACCGTCAGCGGTAAAGTAGAAGTATTCATAGCCATTTTCATTTTCAGTGGTATAAGTGTTGTAAGAACTATCAAGATAACGATTGAATGCATAAATATGTTTTTTGTCGATTGTTGCGTTTTTCCACCATATGATATCTCGAGCCTCTTCATAGCTTGTTTTATCCATAATCTGTTTTTCAGTATCGAGATATTTCGTTTCTTCCGCTTCTAATACATCTTGCAATGCTCCTTCAATGGTACTTGAGTTGGCTCCCGGCAGCTGCATCAAATAATCTTCTAGATCTATAAGTTCTTGAAGATAGTTTGCAACACCGTCTGCTTTAAATGTATTGGGATATACAATTTCATGATACACGCCGTTTTGATCTACGAATGAAACGTAACGGGGATCATCTATCGGCAGTGTGTCTATTGTTCCTTTTTCAAGATGATGCTGTATTGTCTCCACCGTAGGTTCTTTGTGATAAGTAATACTGTCAATTCCTTGATTAAAATCAGTAGCTTGTTGAGTTATTTGTAAATTAATACGTTTTATACCATCAAACGGCGGGTTGTTTATGACAAAGAAATTTTTTCTGTTTCCAAGAAGTTTATACCCGATTTCATATGGATCATTTGCATTTATTTTATAATCAAGATTATATTCATCGGCTTCATCAATGGAGCCATCCCCATCATTGTCTTTACCGTCAAATCCTCCGTAAATATCAAGAATATCTTTTAATGAAATAGACGGACTCCCCAATAAGGTAATATTTTCGACCGGTCTGTATTTTGAACCGGGTAGGGGAATGGCATCTTTTTCAGCTTCTGTTGAAGCAAAGCTAAGTGCGAGTATATAACTTGCCACTTCACTTAAGTAAGTATTAAATCGTGATGTTTCACGAAAATCGTAGCACCCGCCAATACCTTTTGCATACGGGGAAATGTCTTCGTTTGCCATAGAGCCGTCTTCATCGAAAATCCATTTGCTTGCGATGTCCGGGAAGCAGCGTTCGGGGGTTTCTGCATTTGCTCCATAGCAATATCCATAATCTTCGGCACTACTATGATTGTCCTCGGTTTCCCTGTTATACAGTCTGTTTAATTCGGCGTTTCCTCTAAAAAGAGTGCATTCTTCTGCGGATTCTAACGATGGAGCGGGTTTCCCGTAATAGTATACCGTGTCATACGTTCCCAGTACTGGGTCGTTATATGACTGAATGTTGTTATTGGTAAAGTTCCATGAGATAAGGTTGGCGGTTGTGTCGTCATCATATGTTACGGTTCCTCCTATGGTTGCCGTTTCAATAATGGGGATTGTTCCTTGTAGCGGCGTGACGATATCGTCTACACGCCGTTCAACCGCATCGTTTACCATACGAAGATATTCCTGTGTATGAAGATCTTTGATTGTAATGAGTTTGACAATAGAATCGTATTTTTTATACCTACCTGTTCCTTCGACCAAATCATTAGCTTTTTGTAAATAATTTTTAAAAAGTTCATTAAATTTGGCGACATACGACATGAGAATAATTTTGCTGTGAGCATCCGGAACGCCTGCAAAAGTGTCGGGACTGCTTAGACTTTCAAGATCGAAGTCTCCATCTTCATCAATGAGATCTTCTTCGCTTTCCTGTTCTCCAATTATTTCTTTGATTAATTCTTTTGAAAATCGTCGATATGCAATATCTTCCATGAATTCTATATAGTTTTCATAACGAGTACCCATAGTTTCATCGTACATTTCTTGTTCCCAGATCATATCGGCAAAAAGCAATTCTTGATCGAATGTGTTAAAGTCCTGATGGCCTTGATGAAATAAATGATTTTTATCGAAATAAGAAGCATAGTCAAAAGCTGCTTCAGTCTCGGCCGATGGAGATTTTATAACACCGTGCCATGCTTCAACCTTGGGATTAATAGTGTCCTGATTATATTCAAATTCTCGTGTTGTTGGATTATACACATAAGCGGGTTCAGCAAAGTCGCTATAGGGAAGCATACTGACAAAACGGAAACCGTTTTTATTGACGACAGGTAACGGAACATCTCCCACGGTAATAACGCCTTCAAGCTGACTGGCCGTTTCTTCCGCTTGATCACCTTTGAAATAAAGAGTTTCCAAAGCTTGCGCTATATCATGCGGATTTTGATTTTCGTCGACACGAAGAATAATAGATCTTGTAAAAGGATCAGCCAGTTGCGTATCACGTGCAAAACGATAAATTCGATCGCGAAGAGTTTGTGCTCCCAGTTCATCCGGATAGTCGGTCGTTAGTCCCTCGTATGGCGTGTCATCTTCAATTAATGATTCATCGACAACAATAGCTATCAACGAAGTTACCTGTTTTGGGGGATTTTCCTGGTTGCCAAATTGAGCATGCACCGTTGAAGGAATAACAAGCTGACTTGCAAGAAGCATGGGAATCAGCATTCCGCACACAAATCGTTGCAATTTTTTATAAAGGTAATGGTGCTTCATACGCGCATATGCTCGTTATATTAATCTATATATTTTAGCACAAATAAGCCAAAAAAGACAGTTCAAGCGAGGCTCTGTATTGCAAAAGAAGTTGCCAGAAAAAAGAAAAGTTTTTTGATTTTTGTTCGCTTTATGACCGCCCGTGCGTATTCAGGTATAAAAAAAGCCGACTTTGAGCTTTGGTGAGCGAAAAGTCGACTTTAATTTTAATTCTTTTTTATTGTACGAGAACGTAGAATTCACACGCGTCAGTACAATCGAGAATGCCTGTGCTGCTTGCATCAATCTCAGCCGGATTCGTGTCCGAGTTGTTGTTTTGTTCGATTTCCATGACGGT